>CAZNXP010000025.1:0-14766 GCA_964576955.1 uncultured Algimonas sp. | reverse complement strand
AGAAGCGTTTGCGCCAGAGCTAGACATTGTGAAAACCGCTGATGTTACAACGGGTCTGTCTGTTGGTGATGTCGTGACTTATACCTATTCCGTGACGAACACGGGTAATGTGACCGTCAATAATGTGATGGTGTCAGATGTTCATTCTGGTACGGGCGCGCTCGGCGCGATTTCGCCTGCCAATGCGGCAAGCCTAGCTGTTGGCGCAAGTACCAGTTTCACATCCACCTATACCGTCACCCAGGCCGATATTGATGCTGGCGAACCCGTTACAAATACGGCGACAGCTGACGGTACGCCTGTTGGCGGCACGCTCGTCCCTGCCACGGCAGATGAGTCGGTTGCGCCTGACGGGCCAGCCCCCGAAGCTAATCTTACAAAGGTAGCAGATGTTACGGCAGACCTAAGCGCCGGCGACGTTGTGACTTATACATATAGCGTCACCAATACAGGTAATGTCAGCCTAATAAATTTATCTATCTCCGACGTCCATGCGGGTACAGGCACGCTTTCAGCGATTACCCCAGCGTCGGTAGCCGCTCTCGCCGTCGGCGATAGCGTCAATTTCACGGCGACTTATCAAGTCACCCAAGCCGATGTTGATGCCGGCGCTCCTATTACCAATACGGCGACCCTAAGCGCGGTACCGGCTGGCGGCACATTCCCTCCAACCACAGCGGACGAATCCGTTGAACCGATTGCGCCCGCGCCTGAATTATCTATCGTCAAACGCGCGCTGGATACGGATTTCACGGCTGTTGGCGATGTGCTGAGCTATGAGTTCGATGTTGAGAACACAGGTAATGTCACGATTAATGCTCTGAGCGTCTCCGATGACAGAATTGCGGTTGTCACCTGTCCGGTCACTACATTAGCGCCTGACGAAACAACGACCTGTAGCGCGAGTTATACTGTCACCCAAGAGGATCTAAATGCTGGGTCTGTTACGAATATTGCCTCTGCAGATGGTACGCCGTCTGGCGGCACGTTAACGCCGCCAACGGACACAGCGACTGTGGACGGATTGCAAAACCCGATGTTAACGCTGGTCAAAACCGCGCTTGATACTGATTTTGCAGCTCTCGGCGATACGCTGGATTACGAATATCTCGTCACAAATACGGGAAATGTTGAGATCAGCAATATTGTTATCAGTGATGATAAAATTGTCTCTGTTACATGCCCCGTTACAAGCTTGATGCCAACAGAGACCACGGTCTGTACAGCGACACATGTTGTCACACAGGAAGATTTGGACGCGGGCTCTGTCACAAATATTGCTGCAGTATCAGGCACGCCTGCGGGCGGGACGCTGGCTCCAGCTGAAGATACTGAAACGGTAGATGGGACTCAAACCCCTGAACTCACACTAGAAAAACGCGCGCTGAATACAGAATTCGCAGCCGTGGGTGATGTGTTGGATTATGAATATGATGTCACCAATACAGGCAATGTGACAATCATTGATCCGATTACGGTCTCTGATGATAGAATTGCGTCTGTTAGCTGTCCGGCATTGCCTGCCGCTGGGCTGGCGCCAACGGCCACTCTGAAATGTGTAGGTAGCTATAGCGTCACCCAAGCTGATTTGGATGCAGGTGAGGTGGTCAATATCGCCTCGGCAACTGACGGTACAACAACATCGCCAACAGATGATGCAACTGTCTCTGCGACGCAAACACCGTCTATGACACTTGTGAAAACAGCGAATGAGGCGGATTTCAATGCTGTCGGGGATATCCTGACCTATGATTATACTGTCGAAAACACAGGCAATGTTCTGATCTCTAATTTGGTCGTGTCTGATGATAGGATTGCTGCGGTTACCTGTAATGTGCCGACCATAGGGAATGGCGACGTCAATCTTGACCCGAGCGAGACAGTTGTCTGTACGGGCGAATATGTTGTGACCCAAGCCGACCTAGATGCCGGCTCTGTTACGAATATTGCCGTGGCTGATGGTACGCCTGCGGGCGGCACCCTTACGCCGCCGCAAGCCACTGAAACGGTTGCGGCTGATCAGCTACCAGAACTCACGTTGGACAAGGCGTCAACAGATACAAGTTTTGACGCCGTCGGTGATGTGCTGAGCTATACTTATACGATCGTCAATACAGGTAATGTCCTCGTCAGTGATGTGGCGGTGTCTGATGATAAAATCGCATCAGTTGCCTGTGACGTTGCGGCGATTGGCAATGGGGATGATAATCTCGATCCTGGCGAAACCGTTATTTGTACGGCGGATTACACGGTCACGCAGGCCGACCTAGATACAGGCGAAGTTATAAATAATGCGTCAGCCACAGCGACCCCTGCTGGCGGGACGCTCACGCCGCCAACGGATAGCGTGACGATCGCGGCTGACCAAGAGCCAGCAATGGAAACTGTTAAAACAGCAACCGATACAAATTTCGAATTACCGGGTGATATTACGACTTATGAATATGTTGTCACCAATACGGGTAATGTCACATTGACGGATCCAATTGTGGTGACGGACAATTTGATTGCTACGATAAACTGTCCTGCGCTGCCAGCGAGCGGTCTTGCGCCAAATGCTTCGCTAACCTGTACAGCGGAATATGTCGTAACCCAAGCTGATCTGGATGCAGGTCAGGTGACAAATATTGCTTCTGCGGCTAGCGGACCAATCTCCTCTCCGCAAACGACGGAAACGATTCCAGCGGATCAAAACCCAGCCCTCTCTATCGTAAAATCTGCATTATTTACAGACTTCACGGCGGCGGGTGAGGTCGTGGAATATGAGTTTGCTGTGACGAATGACGGCAATCTGACGATCACGAATGACATTGAAGTCGTTGATGATAAAATTGGCACAATTACTTGTACCACAGGTAATTTGATACCTGGAGCCACGCAGACCTGCCGCGCGAATTATACGGTTACCCAGGCGGATATGGATGCGGGCGAAATTACGAACCAAGCCTTTGCGCAAGCGGGTACATTGGTATCCGCGCCTGTTGACGTCACAGTCGACGGCACACGTACGCCGTCAATTGACTTGATTAAACGCGCGACAACCTCTGATTTTGATGCTGCAGGCGATGTCATCAATTATGAGTTTGATGTTGAGAATACAGGAAATGTGACCTTAAACGCTGTCTCCGTGACAGATGACCTCATCGCCTCTGTGGTCTGTCCGCAAACCACCTTAGCCCCTGCGGCGACAATGGTTTGCTCGGCCAGCTATACGGTAAGCCAAGCAGACTTAGATGCTGGTGAAGTCGTCAATAATGCGTCTGTGGACGGAACGCCGCCAGCTGGACTTGCGCCTGTAAGCGCGGCTGACAGCGCAGTTGTTGACAGCTCTGCAGCTTCCGATCTTCGTTTTGAAAAGCGCGCTCTCAGCTCAGACTTCACCCAAGTTGGCGATATTCTTAACTTTGAATTTGATGTAGAAAATACGGGCGCCATCACGCTTTCAAATCTTGTGGTGAGCGACCCTCTGATTTCCAATGTCACATGCCCGCGCACCTCTTTAGCGCCTGCAGACGCCATGATTTGTTCAGGCAGCTATACGGTGACCCAGGCTGATCTTGACGCTGGAGAAGTGATTAATACGGCCTCTGTTGATGCGAATTTGCCCAATGGCGATCCAGTTCCGACGCTTTCGGATAACGCGACAGTCACCGCTACAGCCGAGCCTGAGCTAGATATATTTAAATCAGCTTTGACTTCAAATTTTTCTGCTGTTGGCGAAGTTGTGGACTATGAAATTACTGTGCGGAATATCGGCAATGTGACGATATCTAATATCGTTGTCGACGATCCGCTTATTCCGTCATTGTCATGTCCAGTGAATAGTTTAGCGCCAAGTGCGGCCTTTGTTTGCACAGGCTCATATGCGGTCACGCAGGCAGATATTGATGCTGGCCAAGTTGATAATACGGCTACAGCCACGGGAACGCCAAGCACGGGATCATTGGATCCTGTCAGCGCCGTGCGAAGCATAGCCGCAGATCTGAACCCAGAGTTGACGCTAGTGAAGACAGCAACGACGCCTGATTTTGACAGTGTTGGAGATACCGTCGATTATGACTATCTGGTTACCAATACGGGTAATACCACGATTACTGGTAACATCTCTGTCTCTGACGACAAAATCCCATCCGTGTCTTGTCCAATTACGCCTGCAGGAGGGTTAGTCCCGGGCGCAAGTTTGAGCTGTTCTGCAATTTATGTTGTGACTCAAGCTGACCTCGATGCTGGCCAAGTCACAAATATTGCATCAGCCACAGACGGTGCAATCACATCTGATGACGTGTCAGAAACTGTGGACGCTGTTCAATCAACATCATTAGCCATGACGAAAACGGCGAGCCCGCAGAGCTTTGACGCTATTGGCGACCTTATCAGCTATGATTATGTTGTCACCAATACCGGTAATATCACGCTAACCAGTGCCGTCACCGTATCTGATGACCGTATTGCCTCGGTGACCTGTCCGGCTTTGCCCGCAGGTGGTTTGGCGCCTAATGCGAGCCTAACTTGTACGGGTACAGATACAGTCACCCAAGCTGATATTGATGCGGGGTCGATTACAAATACCGCGAGCGCGGCCGCCAATGGTGTGTCGTCACCTCCCGTCAGCGAGACTGTCACAGCCGATCAACTGCCAGCGCTAGCGATTGAGAAATCTGCTGACCGCGCGAATTTTGCGGCACTTGGCGAAATCGTCACCTATGATTATCTTGTCACCAATACGGGTAATGTTACGATTACAGATCCAATTTCGGTGTCTGATGACCGCATTGCCTCTGTTTCTTGTCCGGCGCTTCCGGGCGGAAGCTTGGCTGTTGGGGCGAGCCTGACATGTTCAGCTTGGTATGAGGTGACTCAAGCAGACCTAGATGCAGGTGAAGTGATTAACATTGCCTCGGCCAGCACCGGCTCAATTGTGTCTCCAACTGATAGTGTGACGCTACCAGCTGCTCAGGCTCCGGCGCTCTCAATCGAGAAATCTGCTCTAGATACTGTATTTACAGTGCCAGGGGATGTGCTCTCTTATGAGTACCGCGTCCGTAACACAGGCAATGTGACTCTCATGGGGGCTATTAATGTCGCCGATGATAGAATTTCAGCTGTGTCCTGTCCGGCTCTACCTGCAAGCGGCCTCGCGCCTGATGCGGAAATCGTCTGTTCTGCAGATTATCTCGTCACGCAAGCCGATATCGATGCAGGGTCTGTCACGAATATTGCGACGGCCAGCAATGGCGATGTCAGTTCAGCGCCAGATACCGCTACAGTGAACGGCGATCAAACACCGGCCTTGACGATCCTCAAATCGGCTGACCGCGGGACATTTAACGCACCGGGTCAGACCATTAATTATGAGTTTGAAGTTACCAACACAGGGAATGTCACCTTTACAGATCCGATTTCTGTTTCTGACTCCCGTATTGCAAATGTGTCCTGTCCCGCGCTGCCGGCTGCAGGCCTCCTGCCAACCGCGTCTATTATCTGTACGGGTACGGATGCGACGACGCAGGCAGATGTGGACGCAGGCGTTGTTGAGAATACGGCTTCAGCCTCTTCTGGATCAGTCACGTCAGACCCTGTTGAGCGCCGTGTCTTTGCGACACGTGTGTCTGAGCTTGTTATTGAAAAGACAGCAACGAATGTGAACTTCACTCTACCGGGCGATATTGTGACCTATGAATATGTTGTCACCAATGAAGGGAATACGACAATTACCGATCCCATCACCGTGGATGATAATCTTATTCAAGATGTGACGTGTCCAGCGCTGCCTACTGGCGGCTTAGCGCCCGCAGCCTCTTTAACCTGTGTCGGTGAATATGTTGTCACGCAGGATAATTTGGATATTGGCGTTGTTGTCAATATTGCGACAGCTTCAGACGGTAACGTAACCTCTGCACCGGATAGTGAGACAATTCCTGCCGATGCTAATCCTGCTGTTGAATTGCGTAAATCTTCAACGGATGGCCCGTTCTCTGCGGTCGGTGATATCCTGACCTATACATTTGAGATGGAGAACACAGGTAACGTCACACTGACGGGTGAAACCTCAGTGGTCGATAACCGTATCGGGACCTTTGTCTGCTTCACGGGCAACTTTGTGCCGGGCGCAATACAAAGCTGTACAGAAACCTATGCCGTGACCCAGGAAGATCTGGACCGCGGCTTTGTCACCAATGATGCCTATATCATGCATCCGCGTACGAGCAGCCCGCCTGTCTTCGTCACTATTCCTGCGGATCAAACGCGTTCGCTTGATCTTGTGAAAGCGGCGACGACACCTGACTTCGCATCTGTTGGCGATACATTGGACTATGTCTACACTGTCACCAATACGGGTAATGTCACCGTGACCTTCCCGATTGAGGTCTCGGATGACCGGATTTCTGCGGTGAGCTGTGACCCTCTGCCTGCAGGCGGTCTCTTGCCAGGAGATGATTTAATCTGCCGTGCGAGCGATACTGTCACGCAAGCCGACATTGACGCTGGTGCCGTGACAAATATTGCGACAGCGAGTGACGGGTTCACTTCATCCTCTCCTGTTTCGGAAACTGTTGACGGCGTTCAGGCGCCTGCGCTTGAGCTGACGAAAACCGCTCAAAACAGCAATTTTACAACAATCGGCGAGACACTGACTTATAATTACCTCGTTCGTAATAGCGGTAATATTACGCTGACAGAACCGATTACGATTTCGGATGACCGGATACCAGATGTGTTGTGTCCTGCTCTTCCAGCTGGCGGATTAGTGCCAGGCGCAACCGTGCTCTGCACCGGGGAAGATATCGTATCACAAGCGGATATTGACGCCGGCCAAGTTACAAATGTCGCGACAGCAAATTCAGGTCTGACAAGCTCAACCCCTGAAAATGCAATTGTGACAGGGACACAATTGCCTGCGCTCTCGGTTGAAAAAACTGCGATAACAGAAGATTTCTCAGGGCCGGGTGACATTGTCTCTTACAGCTATGTTGTGACGAATACGGGTAATGTGACATTGACCGAACCTATCACGATTTCAGATGACAAAATCGCTTCGGTGTCTTGTCCGGTAAATACGGGTCTTACCCCGACAGAAACATTGATATGTTCAGCAGACTACACGGCCACGCAGGCTGATGTAGATGCTGGTTCGGTGACAAATATCGCGTCTGCGAGCACGCTCATTGACGGTGTTGCCACCACATCTGATCCTGTGTCTGAGACTGTAAATGCGGCTCAAGCACCAGCTTTGACTCTTGTGAAGACGGCCCTGACAACAGAGTTTAGCGCTGTCGGTGATACGCTTGATTATGAGTATGTCGTTACAAATTCTGGCAATACGACAATAACCTCGGCGATTACTATCAGTGATGATCAAATTGTTACGGTCACCTGTCCAGCTTTGCCAGCCGGCGGATTGCCGCCAGCGGCTAGCTTGACCTGTACAGCGACGGATACTGTGTCGCAGGCTGATTTAGATGCAGGTCAAGTGACTAACACGGCCTCTGCAACTGATGGGTCAATTACGTCACCTATTGAAACAGCTACGGTCACAGCGAACCGAGTAGAAGGTCTCGAGATAAATAAGGTTGCACGGTCAAATGAATTTGCCGCCGTCGGAGATATTCTCTCATATGATTATATTGTTCGGAACACGAGTAACTTCACCCTGACAGAGCCTATCCTTGTGACCGATGACAAGATTGAAACTGTCACCTGTCCAGTAAATCCAGGCTTAGTACCGGGCGCGGCGTTGACTTGTTCGGCTGATTATACCGTTGTTCAAGCTGATATTGATGCGGGCTCAGTGACGAATATCGCGTCTGCTTCTAGCGGCGATATCACCTCTGACCCCGATAGCGTTGTGATAACAGGGACTCAAACTCCGTCTCTTGCGATTGAGAAATCTTCAGAAGCCAGCGCGATTACGCTTGCAGGTGAGACGGTGCGTTATAATTATCTTGTTACCAATACAGGGAATGTGTCTTTCACCTCTGCGATTTCAGTCGCCGATGATAAGATTGCCGACGTCATTTGTCCGGCAATACCCGAGCAAGGCTTAGTGCCAGGCGCCTCATTGACCTGTTTGGCTGACTATACGGTCTTGCAGTCCGATTTGGATGCGGGCGGGGTGACCAATATCGCTAGCGCGAGTGCTGACCTAAACGGTGAAACGATTTCTTCAGGCAATGACACCGTGACTATTCCAGCACAGCTTGTGCCGTCTCTGAGCGTTGTGAAAACCGCGACAACAGAAAGCTTCATGTTGCCCGGCGATATTGTTAGCTATGAATATGTTGTGACCAACACGGGTAATGTGACCTTCACCAACCCTATCACGATTTCAGATGATAAAATTTCCTCTGTGAGCTGTCCGGCCTTACCCGCTGGCGGCGTTGCTCCCGGCGAAAGTCTGACCTGTACAGCGGATTACGCTGCGTTGCAGGAAGATGTAGATGCGGGGCAGGTGACAAACCTTGCGACAGCTTCGACAGACGTAAACGGCGAAACAGCCGTGTCGCCAGAAGTCTCCGAGACTGTTGAGGCAAATGTTGAACCGCGTTTGGACGTCACAAAAACGACTGTTGCTAGCCGTCAGCTCTTTGGTCCAATCTTTGAAGTTGAATATGCGATAGGCGTGCAAAACAGCGGCAATGTGACCTTGACGAATATCCAGCTAGAAGATGATTTGGCGGAAACTTTCGCGCCAGCAACCCTTATCGGAACGCCCGAACTCGACTCGAACGATCTGTCTGTGAGTAATGATTATGACGGAGTCAGCTTGATTGATCTGTTAACTGGAACAGATAGCTTGGCTGTGGGTGAAAATAGAAGCCTTAGTTTGACGGCGCGCTTGGACATCTCAAATGGCGGTCCAGCACAAGGCAATACGGCTTATGGACAAACGGATCAGCTGCAGACTCCTATTCCGTCTGATGATCCAATTGTCACGCCCGGCACGCCCGGAGATGTGAACCCCGCCCCATTATTGCTTATCGATAGTGATGGCGACGGCGCGCCGGATAATTTTGAAAGCGCGACGGCTGATAGAGACGGTGACGGTATCCCGGATTCTGAAGACTATGACCCAACAGGCTATTTCTATTGTGAAGAAAACGGCGCGATTATTCCGGGCGGCAGCATTAGTGTCTCCGGTCCGGCAGGATCCAATAACGCGCTCGGCCTGACCAATAACATTAATATTGTTGAGGACGGCTCGAATGGCTTCTTCCAGTTCTATGTGACGGCGCCGGGTCTCTATACAGTCATCCCGACTTATCCAGAAGGCGGTGAGCCATCTACGACAAGATTGCCATCTAGCGATCCATTAGACGTTTCAACGCGGACAGATAATCCTGCCACCCTCGGCGAGTCAGAGGTCGGCAATAGCGGCGTCATTGCGGACTTTAGCGAAGCGGCAAATTCACCTTTCTATCTGTCTTTTGACATTGAAGCGGGTGACCCATCTGTCTTGCTAAATAACATCCCACTACAATCTTGCGGAGCTCCAAATATCAGTCTTGTGAAAAATGTCGTTGGCGAAACGGAGCGATTGGAAGATGGCCGCGAGCTTGTGACCTATGAATTTACAGTTGAGAATACAGGCCAAACGTCAATCTCAGAAATTATTCTAAGTGATGATTTGTCGACGGCATTTGGCGCGCAAAGCGTTTCGGTTCAAAATATTGAACTCGTCTCCGCGCCTGAAACCTTTGCTGGCCTTCCAGCTCTTAACTTTGATGGAATTACTAGCCTCAGTCTAAGTAACGGGGAAGGTACGCTAGCCCCTGGCGAAGCCTTTACCATGAGATTAGATGTTGCGGTGATTACCGATAGTGCAGGAGACTTTACGAACACGGCTGTTGTCTCCGCTGTTGGACCTCTCAACACTGGTGCCGTGGATGCAACAGATACGGCCGTTGTTAGCTTGTCTCCAATTTCGGATGCCAGCTTCTTGCGGATTACGAAAACGGCGAACCCGCGCACTGTTCAGATTGGCGATCCCGTCCTCTATACAATCTCAGTTACAAATGAGAGCGCGACGATTTTGAGCGGAGTCGACATTGTTGACCGCTTGCCAGAAGGGTTTGCTTATGTGCCCGGCTCTAGCGCGGTTACTGACGGAGCGGATTCCGTTGGCATTGAACCAACTGTTCGCGGCCGAGGTGTGCTCAGCTGGTCATTGGGAGAGGGCGAAACTGCGCCTCTAGATTCCTTGCAACCCAATGAGACAGTGTCCGTGACGCTACAATTACTCGCGGGTCCGAATGTTACATTTGGCGCTCATGAGAACCAAGCCTTTGCAGAGAATGTACTAGATGGCTCACGGTCTGAAATCGCAACGGCCGTCGTGGATTATATTCCAGAACCGAGTTTCGATTGTACGCCTATCATTGGCCGCGTTTATGATGATGTGAATGTCAATGGCTATCCTGATGACGGCGAACCTGGATTGCCAGCTGTGCGTCTCGTGACGGTCAATGGCGATATTATCACGACAGATGAATATGGACGTTACCATATCCCATGTGCGGCGATTGCAGATGCTGAAAACGGGTCTAACTTCCTACTGAAAGCGGATACACGGACGCTGCCGCTTGGCTATGCGCCGACGACAGAAAACCCAAGAGTTGTTCGGGTCACGCGCGGTAAGTTTGTGAAGATGAACTTCGGTGCCGGTTTCCGGACGAAACTCCGCGTCGACTTCTCGGCGGATGATTTTAATGCGGCTGGCACAGGCATTGCGGCGGAAAAAGTTGTCGAAATGCGCGAATTCCTCGCGCAGAATACGGATGCTGAACGCGCTGTTCTCGTTTACCGTGCGAGCGATGAAACCTATGTTGATGCCGCGCAGGCACGTTTGCAAACGGCGCTTGCCGCAGTGAAAGACCTCGCTTCAAACGACCTCAAAGATATCGCGCTCGAAGCGATTTGGGGTTCAGACAAGCATTACGTCGAATCTGGCGATATTGCAGGTGAGGTATTTGGTGGAGAAGTTCCAGAACGCGAAACTGAAAACGGCGAATTTGATACGGACGTTATCAAAGATAATGGCCGCCGGAATGGGACAGATCGTCAGGTCTTTAGATCAGATGAGCGCGGGCAGGTGACAGCCGTAGCGCGTGATGAACTAACGGATAGCGATGAAGATCGCCGTTGGAACAATACGTCAGGGCTGCGCAATGGCCGCGATAATGATGGTCATCATTCGGATGAAACCCTTGATACAGATGTACGCCACAATAGTGCGTCTATCTTCGGTCGTCGTGACCGCAAGGATGATACGAATCAAAGCCCAACGCCGGGCCGCCTGCAACGCTGGTTAGGGTGGGGGAACTCCACATCTGCCTATGTCGATGCAATGGAGATTGAAACACAAGTCGATAGCCTCGATCCAGTGAAGCGCCTGAATGCGCAAATGGATATCGTGTCAGAAAATGGACAACGCGTCCTAAAAGCCGCGATCTATTCCAACTATGTGGCTTTCGCTGGCGATTTTGAAATTCGTGTCTTTGACGCAAGGCGCTCTGCACGCGGTGAACCGCTGCTTGTTATCCCTGCGAACGGTAATGTCGCGACCACGAATTTACCGGAAGGCTTGCCTTACGATCTCCATTATGTGTTGCGGGCAACTGCAGCGGACGGGGCGTTTGACCAAACCGCACCTAAAGCTTTGCGTATTGGCGATGCTGAATTCGACCTCACGCGATCAGAATGGTTAGACCGCGCGTCTGGCACCTTTGGTCAAAACACGCTTGAGACGTCTAATGTACGTGTGCGCGGCGGCTCAGTCCGGGTCTATGGCCGAAATATATCAGGCGAAACGGCTATTGTTATGGGCGAACGTGTTCGTGTCGATGAGGACGGACGTTTTATCGCCGAGCAACTTCTGCCAGCTGGACAGCAAGATGTCACGATTGAAGCAGGTAGCCAAACGCTTGTCCGGTCTGTCGACGTTAAATCCAAAGATACATTTTATGTCGCCCAAGTCGAAGCGACCGTGGGTGAACGGATTGGGTCTGATGAAACCTTCGAAGAAGGCCGCGTGGCATTCTATGTGCGCTCTCGCCTAAATGACCGCTGGTCTGTGACGGCAACAGCCGACACGGGTGAAGCAGGTTTGAGTGACCTTATTTCCAATTTGGATGATAAAGACCTGAATCAATTGCTGCGCCGTTTAGACCCTGATCGTTATTACCCGACTTACGGTGATAATTCAGTCATTGAGCAAGATGCCCCAACATCTGGCCGCATCTATGCCCGTATTGAACGTGATGATGATTATGCGCTCTGGGGGAATTACCAGACGAATTTCAACGACACGGAATTCGCTCGGGTTAACCGGACGCTTTATGGGGCTAAACTCAACTGGGATGAGAATGCGTTCACAACCCTCGGGGAGGCTCGTACTGAATTGACGGCCTTTATTGCCGAAGGCGGATCTCGTCAGGCGCGTGATGAATTGCGCGGAACGGGCGGCTCGGTTTATTATCTTCGTCATGGGGATATTTCGATTGGATCTGAACAACTTCGCATCGAAACGCGTGATAGCGTCTCTGGTCTCGTGGTAGAGAGCCGCCGCCTGCAATATGGTACGGATTACGATCTCGACTTTATTCAAGGCCGCGTTATCCTTACGCGCCCACTCGGAAGCACTGGTGATGACGGACGCCTATTCAGGGATGGAAGTCAATCTGGGAATGCGCAGATCTTAGTCGCCGATTATGAATTCACGCCTGTCTTTGGCGCCAATGATAATGACGCTATTTATGGCGCTCGGGCCAAGCGCTGGTTTGGTGATCACGTCAAACTTGGCGCCACCTATAATCACTCCGATGATGGCGGGCTAGAATCTGATCTCTATGAATTGGACCTCACGCTACAATATGCCGCGGGTACATATATCAAAGGTGAAGTGGCGCGCAGTGACGGCACAGGCGTAGAAACCTTTACCTCGCTTGATGGCGGCTTCACATTTGCCGCAGCAGATCGAGGTGGATTGACCAATGTCGATGATGCAACGGCGACCGCCTATGCCATCGAAGCGGCTGTGAACTTCGCCGAGGTGTCCGAATTAGAAGGCAATGCTTATGTCTATTGGCGCAAGCGTCAGGCCGGATTTGCCGGATATGCTGAGGCGACAAATCAAGACGTTGAGCAATTTGGCGGCGCGCTGCAGTTTGCGCTGGCTAGAGGTCTCTATCTCGATGCGAGAGCTGATATTTCTGATAGCGAGTTGATTGGCACAAATAGTTTTGCAGAAGCGAGTCTGGATTATGCCGTCAATGAAGACATCTCTGTGAGTGCGGGTCTGTCCTATAATGACGATGCGCGCGGAAATGACGGTGCGTCCTTTGCCCTCAAAGCTGAGCATAAAGTTGGAAATGATGGAAAAATATACGGATTTGGCCAAGTTGGCATTACGGGCGACAATACGCGGACAACCGACCGTGTTGGCGCCGGCGCGGAAGTGCGCTTATCCAAAACATTCTTTGGCGGAGGCGAAATCTCTACAGGTGAAGATGGATTGGGAGTACGGGCAAGCTTGCGCCGTGAAGAGGAAGATGGAGACGAGTATTATCTCGCTTATGATCTACCGCTTCGGGCTCAGCCGACGGGTAATTTCGGAACGTTGAATGTTGGCGCGCGCAAGCGTTTCACCGACGCGCTCTCTGTCTTTGGAGAGGAACGCCTGCAGTTCAATGACCGCGGCCTAAATGGTTTGACCCATGCTTATGGCGTGGATTGGAATCCTGGCAACTGGAACTTCGGTTTCTCAGGTGAAGTCGGACAGATTGATAATCTTGACCGCGAGGCGATTGCTCTATCGACTGGTTTTGGGAATGAACGCTTTAAAGCTGGATTTGCGGCGGAATGGCGTCAGGACGAAAATATTGATACGAATGATGAACGCCAAACATGGTTGTTGCGCTGGACGTCTCAATATCAAGCCAGTGAAGAACTGCGCTTGCAAGGCAAGTTTAACCGCGCTGAGTCCAAGCAAACTGAAAATGGTGACTTTGGTCCATTTGATTTCAATGAGGCTGAATTTACCGAAGGGTCAATTGCGGCGGCTTATCGCCCAATTTGGGATGATCGCTTTAACTTGCTGGCTAAATATACTTATCTTGAAGACTTGTCTCCGACGAGTCAGATATTTGGCGGCGAAACGCTAAACTATCGTCAGATATCAGAGATTATCTCTGTAGATACAGCTTATGATATTTCGCCTAAATGGACATTGGGCGGTAAATACGCCCATCGTTCTGGGTCTGTCACCTCGAATCGCGAAAGCTTGGACTTTACAGAATCAAGCGCGGATCTCGGTGTGTTACGCCTAGATTATCACGTCACCCATCAATGGGATCTTCACTTAGAAGGCCGCTATCTTGATATTGGTGATGGTGTCATCACGCGCTACGGCGGCCAAGCTGGTGTATATCGTCATTTGAATGATAATGCGAAGTTGGGCTTCGGTCTTACATGGGGCGGTATTGAAGAAGAATACTTAGGCGCATTAGAAAATGAAGATGATATCGGTTGGTATCTTAACCTTATTGGGAAGTTCTAAAATTGGCGCGAAGCCCTCGACATTGTCGGGGGCTTTGTTTTTTTTTGAGCTTGATTTTGGGCGTCGTAAAAGCGTCATAAAAAATATACTGAACCGTCATAAAAACTATATCTGATTGTCATGTCTCTTTGACATAGCGCCGCTATCCAATGCGGTGGTCGAATCACTGCTCGCCATATCAACGTCGAATTATGAGGTTAGTGATGACGTTT
>CAZNXP010000024.1:0-14771 GCA_964576955.1 uncultured Algimonas sp. | reverse complement strand
CCACATCGGCGCCAATGCGCCCTTCAAAAAGCGGCGCGATTTCTTCGCGCAGCACGTCAAGGTTCACATCCCCGCCTGCCAGCTTACGCTCGGCCTCGGCGACAAGGCGGGTCGAGCCTTGCAAGAGTACATGACAATCAGGCGCGAAATCTTTGACAAGGTCATCAACATATCTACGGCGCACCGTGCCCGGCGTACCTAGGACGCCAATCGCTTTGGTGCGCGATTGTTCTGCGGCAGGTTTAATCGCAGGCACAACGCCAATCACAGGCAGGCCGACAGCCGCGCGAATAGACGGCAGCGCCGTGGTCGAGGCGGTATTACAGGCAATGACGAGCGCATCGGGCCGCAGCATCTCGGTCAGTACCGCCAATAGCCCCGGCAAGCGGGCGCGCAATTGCGCTTCGCTCTTATTGCCATAAGGCCGAAATTCATCATCGGCGACATAGGACAGAAAAGCCTGCGGCAAGCGCGCACGGATTTCCGAGACGACAGAGAGCCCCCCGACGCCCGAATCAAACACAAGAACATGATGACCGATTTTGGACATGCTTTCGTCTCTGCCAAGACAAGGTGAGGAAACTATGAATAAATTGAGGCTGAAAGCGGGTAAATTTAAAAGGCCCACAAAGAATTTGAAGACCGTTTGGGTTTAGCTCTCCATCGACACATCAAGCGTACCGCAATGAGGTTTTTTCGTTACTCCAAGATTGAAGCGCATTTTATGGGGGACGGCTTGAAATGGGGTAAAATTTATCTGCACATAATGCGCGCAATCAGCTTTTGTCTCACCGCGCAGAACGACAAATTCATCTCTGTCAGTTTCAATCAACTCTGAGGGCAGATTCATAGCTTTTTGTAAGGCAAGGCCAAGCTCTAAAACTTCCAGCCCTACCGTCTCAACCTCGGCTTCACCGACATATCGTTCCCAACACATATGACGAAATGAAACGTTTTTGATTTTATTATTATCACGGCAGGGAATGGACGTCGCGGTTTGAATGAAGTCTGTTTGATTGACCGCTTCAAAAATCTGGCTAGCGGTCTGGTCACTCACGCTACATCCCGTAAGACCGAGACATGTCATCATTAAAATAGCAGAATATTTCATACCCAAATCTCTCAAAAAGCCTTTCAAACGATATATGCACCAATAAGCCGCTTTTGGAAACTTACAACTTTAACCTATTCAACTACAGCAAAAATTCTCGCAGCGCTTCTCTATTTCTTTTCCGCATAAACTCCCTTATCTGCGCGCCTATGGCCCCGCCTCTTCTGACACTTAAAGAGATTGCCCTGACATTTGGGTCGACGCCGCTTTTGGAGCGGGCGGATTTGATCGTGCATGCGCGTGACCGTCTTTGCCTTGTTGGGCGCAATGGGTCGGGCAAATCGACCCTTTTGAAAATTGCGGCGGGTCTCGTTGAGCCTGATGGCGGCGAACGGTTCGTCAAACCCGGCACCAGCTGGCGCTACCTGCCGCAAGACCCAGACCTCTCTACTTTTGCCGATGTTGAGAGCTATGTGCGGGACGGGTTGATCGGCGCAGATGACGGTTTTCGCACTCCTTATCTACTGGACGCGCTCGGACTGACGGGCCGCGAAAACCCATCTCATATGTCAGGCGGAGAACGCCGCCGCGCCGCCCTTGTCCGCACCCTTGCGCCAGAGCCCGATATTTTAATGTTAGATGAGCCCACCAACCATTTGGATCTGCCCGCGATTGAATGGCTTGAGAGCGAGCTCGCCAATATGAATGCCGCGCTTGTTTTGATTTCGCATGACCGGCGTTTCCTAGAATCGCTATCGCGGCGCACGCTTTGGATGGACCGCGGCGAGACGCGAGAGCTGGGCAAGGGCTTTGCGCATTTTGAAGATTGGCGAGATGAATATCTCGCGCAAGAAGAGCTGGAGCGACATAAGCTCGCGCGGCAAATTCACCGCGAGCAGCATTGGGTCATTCACGGTGTCTCGGGCCGCCGCAAACGTAATGTCCGCCGCTTGAAAGAGCTTGGCAATTTACGCGCAGATTTAAAAAACGCGAAAAAGGTCCAAGGCCTTGCTGATGTGACCGTCACAGAAGGCCGCGCCTCTGGCAAGCAAGTCGCCAAGCTAACCGAAGTCTCCAAAGCGTTTGATGGCCGCACGGTGATTGATAAAGTCTCTCTGCGGATTGGACGCGGCGAGCGCATTGGTGTGGTCGGCCCAAATGGGTCGGGCAAGACAACCTTGCTCAAACTCATCATGGGCTCGCTAGAAGCCGACTCTGGCAAAGTGGAGCTGGGCCTAAATCTCGACCCGCTCGTCATTGACCAAAACCGCGAAACTCTGGATCCCGATTGGACACTCGCCGAGGCGCTGACAGATGGCGGCGGAGATAGCGTCATTGTCGCGGATAAACCCCGCAATGTCATCGGCTATATGAAAGATTTCCTCTTCCTGCCCGAACAAAAACGCACGCCTGTTCATGCCTTGTCGGGCGGGGAGCGGGGGCGGCTGCAACTCGCGCGGGGGCTGCGCTTGCCGTCTAATCTGCTGGTCTTGGATGAGCCGACCAATGATTTGGACTTGGAGACTTTGGACCTGCTGCAAGAAATCGTCGCGGAATATGCTGGCACGGTCATTGTTGTGTCCCATGACCGGGATTTCCTCGACCGAACTGTGACGCGCACGCTGGCTTATGAGGGCGCAGGCAAATGGCAAATCTATGCGGGCGGATATTCCGATATGATTGCCCAGCGCGGCGTCGGCGTCCAAGCGCGCAAGGCAGACAAAGCGGCAAAACCTAAATCTAAAACAAACACGCCCGCAGCGCAGGGAAAGCCCAACGCCAATAAGCTCTCCTATAAGCATAAATTCCGCCTTGACTCTTTGCCCGCCGAGATGGAGAAAATTGAAGCCGAGATTGCGGGCCATAATCAGGCATTATCGGACCCCGAGCTTTACACCAAAGATCCCGGTTTATTTACCCGAACCTCCAATGCCCTCGTCGAGGCGCAGACGACACTCGCGGCCTGTGAGGAAGAATGGTTAGAGCTGGAAATGCTACGGGAAGACACCGAGGGATAAGGATCAGACCTCACTCGGCCTCCGCAACAATCCTATTATTTTTGATAGGATGCTTGTATATACGAAATAGCCCCATAAGATACCCGTAGGATAAGTGAGTGGGAGCTTAATGCGGATGAAGAAAAATCAGCGCTATGCGGAGGAGTCTATAGTTGGCCGCAGGTTAGACCCGAACTTACGCCGGGCTCAACTTCTTGAACATGCTATATCCGCTTTTGCAGATGCGGGGATTGAACGCGCGGCCCATGCCGATGTCGCGGCCCGCGCAAATGTGTCCACGCCAACGGTTTTCAAATATTTCCCGTCGCGTGAAGTCTTAGTCGATGCGGTTTTGACGGAGGTCGAACAAACCTTTGAAGGCATGAAGAGCCAATTGATTGCGGAGGCGATAACCACGCCGCAAATGATCCGTGCTATAGCGGCCACTTTATCAAATCTATGTACGCGCCGACCCGACCTTATGAAAGTGGCCCTGACATGGTCCGTGGCCTTCACGCCCATTCGCGCGAGATATTTATCCTTCGAAAACCGTCTATTAGATATTTTACCCACGACCTATAACGCCATTATTTTGAGCGAGGCGGATAAGCGTATTATATATGCGACAGCCAATACCATTATACGCATGCATTTTGACGGAACAGATACAGCCGTTCGCCAAGATTTTATCGAGCGGGTTTGCGAATTGATGGATCGTAAAATCCCAGAGGACGAGACTTTATTCTCCAAAGTTGCCAATCGCTAAGGCCCTCCGGCTTTGGCGCCATTTATAGCTCTCAATTTTTCCGTGTGGCTGTCACCTGAATATCGAGCTCCACATCGCGGGAGACCCATTCATCCGTATTCCACGGCGCCGCGCCGACATCCCAAAGCGTGCGGTCGATCGTTAGGCTTGAGGTCATCACAGCTACATCGCCGTCAATATCTAGCGCAAAGGGCAGGCTCACAGGAACGGACGACCCTTTCAAATTAAGTTCGCCCTTGGCAATATAAGCGCCGTCAGCAGCGGTAATTTCCGTAGATCTAAAACTCGCGCTTGGGAATTTTTTGACCGAGAACCAAATCTTCCCCGGCAATGTTGAGTTTCTATCATTAGACCCAGCGTCTACACTGGCGAGCGGAATTGTAATCTCCACCGACCCTGTTTCAGGCGACGCAGGGTCAAAATTAATGAGCCCAGTAAAGGACTCGAACTCGCCCGAAAACGGCACGCCTTCTTGTTTTGCAGTAAAGCGAATATGAGAGCCATCAGTCTGAATGTCCCAATTCCCGCTTGGGCTAGCGCTCACAGTTTCAATATCAGCTGCAGCGGCCGTGACTTGGTCCGCAGAGCTGGCATTGGAGCAGGCCGATAGGCTCACGGCGAAGCCGATGGCGGAAGACATGAGGAGTGGCTTAAAATAATTTTTCATGGGCGCATTTCGCAGAGATAAGGATAAAAAAGCAAATAAAGTCTGCTGAATTAAAAGTGAAACACAATATTTATTGAAAAGACTGCATCCAAATCCCTCGCTTATGACGTCTAAGGGTTAGAAATCAAAAGGAGAAAAAATATGGATAGTATTGGAGTAGAAGTCTATGTTCCGGTCGCATTATTTACAATGCTTGCATTTATTGTCTGGGCTGTCTGTGCCTATCGTTTTAAAACGAGAAAAGCCGTCACCGATGTCTTAGAGGCCATGACCCAGAAAGGCGAAAAAGTAACGCCAGAAATTATTCACGCCCTAGGCATTCGGCCGCGCAGCCGCAATGCTGACCTTCGCACAGGCATCATCTTGATTGCGCTGGCTCTCGCCTTTTTCATTCTCGGTATCATGACCGGTAAAGAAGACGGCATTCGCGCTCTAAGCGGAATTGCCATGTTCCCATTACTTATTGGCGCAGCCTATGTCGGGCTTTGGGTCTTTATTGGCCGTAAAGCCCCCGAAAATTTAAGCTGACGCCGCATCTCGGACAACGCCACATTTGAATCAATTCTGCGCACCCATCAGGGTGCGGTTCGCGCGTTCCTGCGCCGAATATGCGGGGATGCAGCCCTAGCAGATGATCTCGCGCAAGACGCATTCTTGAAAGCCTACCGCGCTTTAGGCCAACTGTCTGACGAAGGAAAATTACGCAGCTGGCTCTTTGGAATTGCTTACCGTGAATTTCTAAATCATGCGCGCAGAGCTAAAAGACGCCGAAGCCTATCGCAGAGTTTTACCCCGCCAAGCCCTGCCCCTGTGCCAAGCGGCCAAGCCTTGGATATTCAGCGCGCTATGGATAGCCTGTCACCAGACTGCCGCGCGGTTGTTTTATTGTGCCTCTTGCACGGCTTGACCCAAGCCGAAGCGTCAATTGCGACGGGGCTCCCGCTGGGGACGGTCAAAAGCCATGTCACGCGGGGCAAAGTAAAATTGCGCACTGTGCTAAAGGCGTATGCGCCCGCCCCAAATTCTGATAGGAGTTTCGCATGAGCGAAGAACTCGACATCCAAAACCTCTTGCGAGACTATGCGGCAGCGGTCCCTGACAATGGATTTACGGAAGCAGTGCTAGCGCGCGCGAAATCGCCCAAACGCTTTCGCCTGCCAATCTTAGCCATGGCCGGCGGGCTCGGCGGGCTCATCGCGCTTAGTCAGATGCCAAGCCTTTGGGATTTACTGACACAGCTAAATATACCCACGACCTCGCCCTTGGCATTCACAGTCTTAGGTGTTTTGGGGTTTGTAGCTTGGGCAGCGCTTGATAAAGGGTGGAGCGACGCTGTTTAACAGGAGCCCTCATGTCCTCACCCTATATTGCTGCGCCTGGCGCTAAATTCAAACTCTCTGAGCGCCCAACCCGCGTTGAAATTTATAAAAATAAAAAGGCCGCTCAAGACGCGATAAAGGAGAATGCGAAAACTATTAGTGACCTCGCTCACCGCCTTTACGGCGAAGCGGACCGCAAGCTTCTGATTGTTTTGCAAGGCATGGATACTTCGGGTAAGGACGGCACGACCTCCGCCATCTTCCACCGTACGCCGCCGCTCAATGTGAAAGTCGCCAGTTTTAAATCTCCGACAAAAACAGAACTGGCCCATGATTACCTCTGGCGCGTGCATCAAGTCATTCCAGGTAAAGGCCAGATTACCGTTTTCAACCGTAGCCATTATGAAGATGTGCTGGTCGTGAAAGTCAAAAACTATGTCGACGCAAAAACAATTAAGCAGCGCTATCAGCAGATAAATGATTTTGAGCGCCTGCTGACAGAGAGCGGGACAACCGTGCTGAAATTCATGTTACATATTTCCTATGAAACCCAAGGCGAGCGATTGCGCGACCGTCTTATCAATCCCGATAAGCGTTGGAAATTTAATCCGGGTGATTTGGATGACCGCGCCCTATGGCCAGACTTTATGGACGCTTATGAAACTATGGTCCAAAACACATCGACCAAGCATGCGCCGTGGCATATTATTCCGTCGGATTCGCGCAAAACACGCGGCGCGATTATTTCTGGGATTGTCCGTGAGACATTAGAAAAAATGAACCCGCAATATCCTGACCCCGGATATCGGCCTGAGCAATTTGAAATTGACTAAATTATAAGACGTCTAAAATAGCGGCTGCAAAACGCGGGATATTTTCATCATTCACCCCAGCGATATTTATACGGCCACTATCCGTCATATAGATAGAATAGTCAGACCGTAATTTACGCGCCTGATCAACGGACAGCGGCAAGGTTGAGAACATACCGTTCTGATCTTTTACTGCCGCGGCGATGACTTCCCCGCCTTGGACGTTAAGCGCATCTGAGAGCTGGCGGCGAAGGTCACGCATGCGCTCGCGCATTTCCGTTAGCTCTTCAAGCCACATGGCGCGCAGTTCTGCATTGCCTAGAATATCTGCCACAAGCTTTGCCCCGTGATCGGGCGGCATAGAAATAATTTTACGTTGGGTCGCGCCAAGCTGCGAGCGCGCGATTGCGGCGGCCGCATCGGTTTGACAGACAATCGCGATAAGGCCGACACGTTCTTTATAAAGCGCGAAATTCTTTGAGCAGGAGGCCGCGATGACGACTTCAGGGCACATTTCAACAACTTTGCGAAGGCCATATGAGTCTTCATTGAGACCACGGCCCAAACCGAAATAGGCAAGATCAACATAGGGCGTCAGCGATTTTTCAACCAGCAATTCTGCAATGCGGTCCCATTGCGCAGGCGAGAGATCCGCACCTGACGGATTATGACAACAGCCATGCAGCAAGACAACATCACCAGCTTTGGCATGGGCGTCCAAATGGGCGAGCATATCTTCGAAATCAACACCGAGCGTTTCGCGGTTATAATAAGGATATTTTTCCATCTTCAGCCCAGCCGAACTAATCAACGGAACATGGTTGGCCCATGTTGGGGTTGACACCCAGACAGTGGCGTCCGGCGCGGCGGATTTAATGACCTCAGCCCCCAGACGCAGTGCGCCGGAGCCGCCAGCCGTTTGCGCGCTGGCGATACGGTTCATCATGGCCTCCTCAATACGGCCAGCCTCCCCGCCCAATATCAAATGCAGCAACGCATGGCGGAAATCATCATTGCCGCGAATGCCGACATAGGTTTTCGTCGTCTCACTCTCCCACAGCTCTTTCTCAGCCCGTTTAACCGCGCGCATGATGGAGGTGTTTCCAGAGGCATCTTTATAAACGCCGACCCCAAGGTCAATTTTATCGGGGTTCTTATCAGCCTTACATTGCTGCATAAGCGCGATGATGCCATCTGGCGCGCGGGCGGCGAGAGATTCAAACATGATGAAGCAGGTTTCCTATTGAGATTCCCGCCCCCATAGAGCCTTTCTCTGCGGGCTTCTAGCTCTGAGCGCTGTTGAACCGAAATTTTTCGTTGCCTTATGCGCGAGAGCGCGAGACAAGGCGGTTAAACGAAATTCTGCCCATAAAATAGGCAAGGGGATATAATGGAAGCTCTCATTCAGAACTTAAATGGCATCGTATGGGGCGTCCCCATGCTGGCGCTTTTGCTCTTAACAGGATTATTCCTGAGCTTTGGCCTAAAAGGGCTCTCTATTGCCCGCATCCCATATGCTTTCCGTCAAGTTTTCAAAAAACGAACAGGGAATGAGGATGAAGGCGATGTCTCGCCTTTCGCGGCACTGATGACCGCTCTCTCCTCGACTATTGGTACGGGCAATATTGCAGGCGTCGCCGCCGCCATTGCCATTGGCGGTCCAGGCGCTGTTTTCTGGATGTGGATGACGGCCATTGTCGGCACGGCAACGAAATTCTCTGAAGGCGTCCTCGCCGTGCGCTACCGCGAAGTCGATGCAAATGGCAACCGCGTCGGCGGGCCGATGTATTATATAAAGAATGGACTAGGCCCAAAATGGAAGTGGCTAGCCGTTGCCTTCGCTATTCTCGGCATGATGGCCGCTTGGGGAACAGGTGCGTCCATCCAGTCTAACTCTGTCGCAGATGTTTTGAATGACACCTATGGTATTTCGCCGCTTTTGACGGCTATTGTTCTAGCCGCCGCTGCAGCTGCCGTCATCTTAGGCGGGATTAAGCGGATTGGCGTTGTGGCCTCGGGCCTCGTCCCGCTCATGGCGGGCCTTTATATTACAGCGGGTCTTGTCGTCATCCTTATGAATGCTGGACAAGTGCCAGCCGCCTTTGGGATGATTTTCTCCTCGGCTTTCGGATTACAAGGCGCTGGTACGGGCATTTCGATTGGCCTGCTGATGCTGGCCATGCAAAAAGGTGTCGCTCGCGGGATTTTCTCAAATG
The DNA here is from genome assembly GCA_964576955.1 of uncultured Algimonas sp. Lineage (GTDB taxonomy): Bacteria > Pseudomonadota > Alphaproteobacteria > Caulobacterales > Maricaulaceae > Litorimonas. The sequence goes on along the minus strand of CAZNXP010000024.1, from coordinate 5,943 downwards.
AAGCGGGACAAGGTTCTGCGCCGATTGCCCATGCGGCCGCGCGAAATAATGACCCGGTCAACCAAGGCTTAGTCGCGATGTTGGGCACAGTTATCGACACATTGATTGTTTGTACGATTACCGCGCTTGTGATTCTAACGTCCGGTATCATGACGCCAGATTGTTTGGCCGGACCAGAGACCTTGGCTCAATTGGCCACAGGCACGCAGCCTGCGGGTTGCGATACATCCGCCCCGCTGACAGCCGCAGCTTTTGACGCAACATTGACGGGTATTGGCAAACATATTGTCGCCTTAGGCCTAGCGGTCTTTGCCTTCACCACGATTTTAGGCTGGTCCTATTACGGGGAACGTTGCGCGGCTTTCCTCTTCTCAGAAAAAGCCATTATTCCTTACCGTTTAAGCTGGATCTTCGTGGTGTTTGCCTCTGCAGCCATCCTTGTGATTGAAGATAAAGTCTCTAACATCGTCAACTTGTTCTGGCTCATGGCCGATACATTGACGGGCATGATGGCGGCGCCAAACTTAATTGCACTGATTTTGCTCTCGCCTGTGGTCTTCAAATTAGCGAAAGAATATTTCGACAAAGAGAAAATCGCCAATGACGGTTTGGTTGACCAAAACGACATCACATAGGGCCAAGACCCGTGAGCGATAATCTGACACCTCCGGCAGATAAACCGGAGGCAGGGAATACGGCAGAGGGTGCTAAGAAGCTTCCATTTTGGATCGATTTTGGTCCTCTGCTGCTCTTCTTTGCCGCTTTCATGTATTGGAAACGCGATAATCCCGATGACGCCATGATCTGGGCGGCGGGGGTTTTGGCTGTCGCCGCAGCTGTGGCCCTGATTTATGCGTGGTTCAAATATAAGCACACCTCGCCCATTCTCATTTTCTCAACCGTCGTGATTGGGGCTTTTGCGCTGGCCGCGTTTCTTTTCGATGATAAGCGCTTTATCTATATGAAGCCGACCGTCATGAATGTTATTTTCGGACTCGCCGTTATGGGCGGCGTATATTTCAAGAAAAACGTGATTAAGATGATGATGGGCAGCGCCTTTGAGCTGCCCGACGAAAAATGGAATATTTTTGCCATTCGCTGGGGGTTGTTTTTTTTCGCCATGGCCATTTTAAATGAAATCATTTGGCGGAATTTTTCAGAGACCTTTTGGGCTAGTTTCAAAGTTTTCGGCTTCCTGCCGCTAACGCTGATTTTCACAGCGACGCAAATCCCCTTCCTCACGAAACATGGAACGCTCAAAGAACCATAGGTGAACGCGAGGACGTGTCGTCATAGGACCAAAAAAATTTGGCAACTTTGATTGAATATCAATCTTAATTTTGATATGGAGCCCGCAACGCAGGGCGATGCGTTGAAGTGGGCGAAAACATGTTAGATAAAGAAACCTTAAGCGGCCGACAATCTGTCGAGTCTATCATAAAAGCGGTTGAAATCGATAGCGATTGGGACACAGCTGAAAATGTAGAAAAGCTGCATTTCTACATATTGCGTGCGGCACAAAATGTGGGCCGCTTCGAACCTTATAATGCCGATGAGGCCGCGCTCAATACTTACCTTACGGAGCGTATGGCAGGAAAGCGGCTCTGCGATTATGCTTGGCGTATATTCGCACAGAGCCGGTAGTTCGGTTCCATCTCGCTTAAACGTGTCTTACGAAAACGCGAAGAGTCATTGAAAATAAATCTAGGTTTTGCCATAAGTCGTAAAAAGATTGACCCATAAATTTTAGGACCTAGACGATATGGCATCATTGGATAGCTTTAACTGCGAACGCGAGATGAAAGTCCGCGGCGGAACTTACACTTATTACGACCTCATCGAGGCCGAGAAAAATGGCCTGAAGGGCATTTCAAAACTGCCGCGCTCGCTCAAGGTCTTGCTCGAAAATTTACTGCGCCATGAAGATGGCAACACCGTCAAAAAAGAAGACATCCAAGCCATTGCAGATTGGCTCGGTCCAAAAACATCAACCCATGAAATTGCTTACCGCCCCGCGCGGGTCCTCATGCAGGATTTCACAGGCGTTCCCGCCGTTGTTGATTTGGCTTCCATGCGCGATGCCATTGTCAAACTTGGCGGTTCTGCTGAAGCGATTAACCCGCTCAACCCCGTTCATCTCGTCATCGACCATTCCGTTATGGTTGATTATTTCGGGACAAAAGGCGCGGAAGCGAAAAATGTGAAGCGCGAATATGAGCGCAATATGGAGCGCTATGACTTCCTCAAATGGGGTCAAACAGCCTTTGAAAACTTTGCCGTTGTGCCTCCCGGAACAGGCATTTGTCACCAAGTGAACTTAGAGAACCTTGCGCAGACGGTTTGGACAAAAACAACGGACGGTAAAACCTATGCTTTCCCAGATACGCTCGTCGGGACCGATTCCCACACAACCATGATTAACGGACTTTCCGTTTTAGGTTGGGGTGTTGGCGGTATCGAAGCCGAAGCCGCGATGCTCGGCCAGCCCATTTCAATGCTTATCCCTGAAGTTGTTGGCTTTGAACTCACAGGCAAATTACCAGAAGGCTCAACTGCAACGGACCTTGTCTTGCGGGTTGTTGAAATGCTGCGCCAAAAAGGTGTTGTCGGGAAATTCGTCGAATTTTTCGGGGCAGGACTCGATCATCTCTCGCTTGAAGATCAAGCGACACTCGCCAATATGGCGCCAGAATATGGCGCGACTTGCGGCTTCTTCCCTGTCGACCAAGACACGCTTAATTATCTGCAAGCCACAGGCCGCGATGAAGCGCGTATTGAATTGGTTGAAGCCTATGCCAAGGCGCAAGGCTTCTGGCGAGATAACACAACGCCTGACTATACCAGCACCATCAGCTTGGACATGGGCAGCGTACGGCCTGCGATCTCTGGCCCGAAACGCCCACAAGACCGCTTTGACCTGAAAGGCGCAAATGTAAAATTCGCCCAAATCCTGCGCGATGAATTTGGTAAAACACCAATGGAAGGCTCTTCTGTTGCGGTAGACGGCACAAATTATGAAATCGACCACGGCGATGTTGTCATCGCGGCGATTACCTCATGTACGAACACATCCAACCCCTCCGTTATGATGGCGGCGGGTCTCGTGGCAAAAAAAGCCCGCGAGAAAGGCCTGAGAGTAAAGCCATGGGTGAAGACATCCACAGCACCAGGATCTCAAGTCGTCGGGGAATACCTCCGCAAATCTGGGCTCCAGACGGATTTGGACGCGCTTGGCTTTGATGTCGTCGGCTATGGCTGCACCACCTGTATCGGAAACTCTGGCCCGCTCGCCGAGCCAATCTCCAAAGCCATTGCAGACGGCGATCTCGTCTCTTGCTCTGTGCTGTCTGGGAACCGGAACTTTGAAGGCCGTATCGGGCCGGATATTAAAGCGAACTTCCTCGCCTCCCCGCCGCTTGTTGTGGCCTATGCGCTGGCCGGGTCTATGCATCATGATTTTGATACAGATCCGCTCGGTGTTGATATTGACGGCAATGAGGTCTTCCTCAAAGACATCTGGCCAACATCAGCTGAAATCGCAGAAGTCGTCCGCAAAATCATCACGCGCAAAATGTTCACAGAACGCTATGCCGATGTCTTTAAAGGCGACAAGCAATGGCGCGACATTAAGGTCTCTGGCGGCAAGACATATGACTGGAAACCTAAGTCAACCTATGTCCGCAACCCGCCATATTTCGACGGTATGAGCGCAACGCCCGATGCTGTTGAAGATATTAAGGATGCCAACATCTTGGCGCTGCTCGGCGACTCCATCACGACCGATCACATCAGCCCCGCTGGCGCGATTAAACATGATGGTCCGGCGGGCGATTATCTGAATGATAATAAAGTGCCGAAGCCAGAATTTAACTCCTTCGGCTCTCGCCGCGGAAACCATGAAGTGATGATGCGCGGCACCTTTGCCAATATTCGCATTAAAAACTTAATGGCGCCCGGCACGACGGGCGGCGTGACAAAATATGTCCCGACAGGCGACGTCATGTCCATCTTTGATGCCGCGCAAAAATATGCGGCCGATAAGAAAGACCTCGTGATTTTCGCAGGCGGATTATATGGGAACGGGTCGTCCCGTGATTGGGCGGCGAAGGGCACAATTCTACTCGGCGTGAAAGCCGTTATCGCGCAAAGCTTTGAGCGGATTCACCGCTCCAACCTCATCGGAATGGGCGTCTTGCCGCTGGAATTCCAAGACGGCGAAAGCTGGGAAAACCTCGGGCTAAAAGGCGACGAGACTGTCTCTATTGGCGGGATTGAAAACCTTAGCCCGCGCGGAACGCTCGAGGTCGAGATTACTTTCCCTGACGGAAAGAAGAAAATTGTCACAACCAATGTTCGTATCGATACTGATAATGAGCATGAGTATTATAAGAATGAAGGCATTTTGCACTATGTGCTGCGGAACCTCGCAGCGGAAGCGAAAGCCGCTTAAGTCTTGTAAGACTTATTATTAAAGAAAAGGCCGCTTCTCACGGAAGCGGCCTTTTTTGTTAAACATATGGCGGCTCGGATTTCATAGTCATGTGTTCGGCGATGGCCCGCGTCCAAGCTTCCCGCTCTTTTCGAACAACGTCATGAATATCTTCTCCATTTTTCCAGGCCGTATGTGCTGCCAAGTCGCGTTCATAACCTTCAAAATCACCGGGTGATATATGGCCATCCCAAGTTTGCAGATAAGCCGCGCGAAGACTGTCGGATCTTGAGTCTTGCGGGATAGGATCACTATGCCGCGAAAGAAATCTGTAACCGGCGACCTCAAAACGGCTTGCGCCTTTTTGTAATGCAGGTTTTCGCTTCAGGAAATCTTCGCGGTTTGTACTCCCGTAATCTTCAGGATTAAGCTCGTAGAGATAATTTCGTTTGGACCGAAAATTGACCATAATCGCGACGATATCTGGAAGGGAGCTATCAGGCAGTGTCCATTTGCATTGCGGACTGCTGCCGATGGTATGAACTGGGTCGGGTCCCAAACCTTCGATATTAGAATTTGGCCCGAAGTAAATTTTCCGAGGCTCATCCCAATCATCATGCTCTACGAGGTAATAATACTTTGTCATCCCTTTGCTCCTTTTGCGCCGATTTTTCAGGCGAGCATCTTTGGAGTGATTCTTTAAAGAGAGTCATTTATTTTAATGAGGGATTCACAAAATATGTAAAATTAGTGCGCGCGCGGGCACGGACATTTCGCGAAGAGTATAGTCTTAAGTCGTTTTACTTCCCGCGAATTATGAAATCAGACGCACTGGTGCGGCCGCCTGTCTCTTCGCGGTCAATCTCATCACGTGTAATCTCCAGCGGATTAAAGGTTCTATCACGAGCGGCCGCCTCGGCAGCGGCTCGAGCAGCCTCAGCTCGCGCTTGCGCATCCGCGTCAGACGCTTCAGCCCCAGAACTAGAGGGGGATTGTGCTTGTCCCTGAGGCGATTGACTCTGAGACTGGCTTTGAGATTGGCCCTGCGCCGGGTTTTGTCCAGATTGACTAGTCTGATTTTGTGAACTTACCTGAGTTGGAGTCCCGCTCGGCGCATCGCCTTGTTGCGCACCGCCGCCAAAACCTCTGATTTGATTTAAGATAGCAGAGGCTGACGTCGCAGAGCCGCCTCTTTGTGTGGAGCCGTCCTGACCTTGTCCTTGGTCTTGACCTGGGGACTGGCCGAGAGGACCTTGGACTTGCTGTGTGCCTTGCCCAGGTTGACCTTGACCAGATTGACCCTGGCCAGATTGCGAACCTTGACCCGGCTGAGTGCCTTGACCTGTTTGTTGACCTTGCGGAGACGTGCCGCCGCCGCCGCCCGAGCGGCCTAAAATCTGATCTAAAATAGAGGCTGTGGACGTAGAAGACCCGCCGCCTTGTTGACCTTGCCCAAAGGGGTCTTGACCGTCTTGGTTGCCTTGACCTTGCCCTGGAGCCTGAGCTTGACCCTG
>CAZNXP010000023.1:0-14995 GCA_964576955.1 uncultured Algimonas sp. | reverse complement strand
AATTCTGCATTTCATAAGAATATCTAAGCATTCGCTGGATTGACCCTTGGGCTCTGCGGCGCTATCGCCCCCCTATGTACGCAAAGATATATCAAGCTCAACCTTCCGCGATGACCTCTGGTCGTGCGACCGCCGGTGTTTGGATGATTGACTTTCAATCGACTAAGCCGCGCGCGATTGACCCGCTGACAGGCAACACCCGCAGTGTTGACACGCGGGGTCAATTGGACATGAAATTTGAGACGAAAGAAGCCGCGGTATCATATGCCAAGGCGAATAACATTCCGTACCGCGTCATTGACCGTCCAAAGTCAAAACGGATTTCTCGGTCTTATGCCGATAATTTTGACTTTGACCGGAAATTGCCCTGGACGCATTAGAGTCATATTGGGGACCTATAGCTCAACTGGATAGAGCAGCCGCCTTCTAAGCGGCAGGTTTCAGGTTCGAGTCCTGATGGGTCTGCCACTCTTTTAAATTTCAGCTTTGGCTCAGATTACTTTATTTGAAATGTGAATCCAGAAAATCGAGGAAGGCTGGCCAGTCTTCTTTCACAACGCCGTGCGTACCGGGACGTGTCCAAATCGCGATGTCGTCCTCAGGTTTGAAGTCATCTAAACGTGTCGCCGAAAAGCTCTGTGTTGTATTTTGCGAGGCCCATCTTGCGGCTTGATAGGCCCCTTCAGGGTCAGACCACACATCACGCCGCGCATTGCCGAGCAAGATTGGCTTTGGCGAAATAAAGGCTAGCAGCGCATGGGCATCGGTAGGTAGAGATTTCTGCTTTTTTGCATAGGTTGAGGCGCTCGGAACGAGCCAATGCGGGTAGATACTAACAACATTATGTATCGTTTCCCCTGTGCCATCGCGCATGAGCGATGCGCCAGCTGTCCCTGATTGATGGGAAATCGCGCCGTCGATAGACTCTCCATAGGCCGCTGCGAGAAGCGCCGTTTTACCATATCGACTATGCCCATATGCAATGACGGGCCGAGTTGGGTTGTCAGCTTTTAACTCATCGCCCAGAGCCGTCGTCAAAGACGCCCAGACTGTCAGGGCGCCCGGCCTGTCTTGACGCTCCCCAAAAATACTATCTAGCTGACGCGTTCCTCGTCCTGCTCGATCAGCAATATAGTCCGGGGGATGCATCGCGATAAATCCATATCCACGGTCCACAATATCTTCCAAGGGTGGCTCAATAATATATCTTCCGAAAAAATGTTTTAGTACAAACCCAAATAACCCCAATTTGATTTTCTCGTCCGTTAGGGCGGAGACGCCTTTTACGGCAATGACGCCATCAACCGAAGAAAAGTTTTGGGAAATGATGAGGGGAGCATCGGGATTTCCATTTGGCCAGACGAAAGTAATTTTAATATCTTGCGCCGCCTGACCATGAGATATGGCGTAAACACGCTGTTCAACGGTAGCTTTCCCGTCGAGCCAATCGGATTTCACTACCTTTGAAGATGTGAGCTCGAAAGATGTCGGCGGCGTAAAGGGGCCGTAGATTGCGGATTCCAATATGCGAAAGCTGGTATCAACATCGTCTAATTTTGCGGGTGCATAGAGGTCTGGGTTAAGGTCCGCTTGAGATAATATGGTGCGTGCGGGGGCGCATGACCCCAAGGCAAGAACAGCCCAGAGTAAGAGGCAGAAGGTAACAAAATTTAAGACTTTAAAAAACCGTCGCAAGGGCTTGTTCTATATCTGCTTTTAAATCTGACATATCTTCGAGGCCGCATGCGAAACGGACGAGCGGACCGGGTAATTTATCTGCACAATGTCTGCGGAGTTGCGGATCGCAATGGATAACGAGGCTCTCAAAGCCGCCATAAGAATAGCCGATGCCAAAGATATTTAAAGCATCGACAAATTTCACAACATCTGTTTCGGACAAAGGTTTTAAAACCACAGAGAAGATACAGCCGCCGCCCGTAAAGTCGCGTTTCCAAATTGCATGATCTGGATGATCTGAAACGGCGGGGTGTAAGACTTGCTGCACCTCATCGCGTGTCATCAACCATTCTGCCAAAGCTAACGAGGTCGCTTCTTGTTGGCGGAACCTTGGCAAGACAGTGCGAAAGCCGCGTAAGATTTGATAGGCGTCATCGGGGGAACTGGCATTGCCGAGTTGCTTGGCTGTTTGCTTGGCTTTTGAAAACCGCGTTTTGTCCGCAAAAACCGCAGCACCATACATGATATCACTATGCCCGCCGAAATATTTTGTCGCGGCATGAACGGATATATCGACGCCCATTGTGAGCGGTGAAAGTGAAATGCCAGCCGACCACGTATTGTCGATTAATGTTGTGACTTTCTTTGCCTTAGCGACTTTTGTTATCGCAGGAATGTCGTGAATTTCAAAAGTGAGGGAGCCCGGACTTTCCAAAAGAATGAGAGCCGTATTTTCTCTAATCTCATCTGCAATATCAGCACCAATGCGCGGGTCAAAAAACGTTGTCTCAACTCCCATTTTTTTTAGGAATGTCTGGGAAAATGACCGTGTCGGTCCATAGGCGGAGTCTGACAACAGCACATGGTCGCCCGGTTTCACAATGGATAAGATAGGGCCAGTAAGAGCCGCGAGGCCTGACGGATACAGCATCGTGCCGACGCCGCCTTCTAACTCTGTGAAAAGCTCTGCGAGGGCATCATGCACAGCGGAGCCGTGCCGCCCGTAACCTCTTACGTCACTGCGGTAAAGGTCTTCGGCCTTTTCAAATAATAAAGTAGAGGCCCGCGTTATAGAATGGCTGACAGCCGTGCCTAAACCCGCAGGCGGACGACCCATATGAGCAAATTTTGTCGCGAGATTTGCGTCTTTTTTCATGCGTTTTTAAAGCCAATTCGGAACGGGGAGGTTTTTCTCTTTTAAGAATTCGGGATTGTAGACTTTTGATTGATAGCGTTGGCCATAGTCACATAGAATGGTCACAATCGTATGACCTGGCCCCATGTCGCGCGCCATTTCAATCGCACCCGCGACGTTGATGCCCGAGGACCCGCCTAAGCAAATGCCTTCTAATTGGTTCAACTCAAATATGACTTGTAAGGCATCCGTATCGGAAATTTGATATTGGCGGTCGACAATAATGTCTTGAAGATTTGCCGTAATACGGCCTTGGCCAATGCCTTCCGTAATAGAATTGCCTGTACTTTCCAGTTCACCGCGCTGGTAATAGGAAAACATCTTCGAGCCATATGGGTCGGCCAGACCGATTTGGATTTTCGGATTTTTCGCTTTCAAGGCCAAAGAGACCCCGCCCAATGTCCCGCCAGAGCCAACAGCGCAAATAAACCCATCTACTTTGCCTTCTGTCTGTTCCCAGATTTCAGGGCCCGTCGTATTGATATGCGCATCGCGGTTTGCCGTATTGTCAAATTGATTGGCCCAAATCGCGGCATTCGGGCAGCTTTCATTGAGTTCTTCTGCAAGACGTTCTGAAACATGGATGTAATTGCCAGGGTCAGAATACGGTTTTGCGTCAACTTCAATCAACTCAGCACCAAGCAGTTTGACGGCGTCTTTCTTTTCCTGACTTTGCGTGCGGGGCATTACGATTTTACAGCGATAGCCTAAAGTGGAGCACACCATAGCGAGGCCAATACCCGTATTACCGGCTGTGCCTTCGACGACAATTCCGCCGGGCTTTAGGGCACCTGATTTCTCTGCTGCTCGAATGATAGACAGGGCAGCTCTGTCCTTCACGGATTGGCCAGGATTTAAGAACTCGGCTTTTCCGTAAATCTCGCAACCCGTCATGAGTGACGCATCTTTAAGATATAGCAGAGGGGTGTTCCCAATAAGGTCTAGGACGTTGCGGGCTTTAATCATGATCAGTCTCATTTGTTTCTTGAAGTGTTGTTTGCCGCAGGGCGCATGCAAAATCCACCGCTTTTCAGCAGCTCAGGTAACTAAGCGGCGAGATAAAGGTGTAATTTACCTCTCACGACTTGTGGACAGTCGATTCGGTTGGCTAGTGAAGCCGTGAGCTTTGTGTCATATCAATCGTATAACCAGCGAGTCGTCGCCCCAACACTCAGGACTAGACATGACTGAATTGACTTTCACGGCTAAGCAGCATCGAGATATGTCGAATGCTATAGCAGCCTTATCCATGGACGCTGTGCAGCGCGCAAATTCTGGTCATCCGGGGATGCCAATGGGAATGGCGGACGCCGCAACGGTACTATTTTCTCAATTTTTGAAATTCGACCCAAAGGATCCCAATTGGGCGGACCGCGACAGATTTATCCTATCCGCCGGACATGGATCTATGCTGATATATAGTCTGCTTCATTTGACGGGATATGAAGCTGTTACGATGGACCAAATCAAAAACTTTAGGCAACTTGGGTCGATTACAGCGGGACACCCTGAATTTGGTCATGTTCCGGGCGTCGAGACGACAACGGGTCCGCTAGGGCAAGGTATTTCCAATGCCGTTGGCTTTGCACTGGCGGAACGTCAGCTTAATGCGCGTTTCGGCGATGATATCGTCGACCATTATACTTACGTCATCGCAGGCGATGGATGTTTGATGGAAGGTATCAGCCAAGAAGCGATTGGATTGGCGGGGCATTTGGGTCTGAATCGTCTCATTGTTCTTTGGGACGATAATAATATTACGATTGACGGTCCTGTCTCTCTCTCAAGTTCAACGGATCAAATTAAACGATTTAAGTCTGCGAATTGGAATACGATTGCGGTGAATGGGCATAACCGCAATTCCGTGGCGAATGCCATTCGGAAAGCAAAGGCGTCTGACAAGCCCACACTTATCGCCTGTAAAACTACGATTGGGAAAGGTGCGCCGACAAAGGCTGGTCTGAATAAGGCGCATGGTTCGCCGCTTGGCGACGAAGAGATTGCTGGAACACGCAAGACTCGCGGTTGGAAATATCCACCATTTGAAATTCCTGATCATGTTTATGCGGATTGGGCGAAGCCCGCTGCCGCTGGAACAAAGGCACATGCGGACTGGGCAGATCGCTTGAAGTCTCACCCGCAAGGCGCTGATTTTAAAAGAGCTATGTCGGGTAAATTAGAGGCAGGCTGGCAAGACGCTTTCAAAAAATACAAGGAAAGTGTCGCAGCAGAGAAGCCGTCTATGGCGACGCGTGTCTCGTCCAATAAAGCGCTCGCGCCACTGACTGAATTGCTAAGCGATTTAATGTCTGGTTCTGCGGATTTGGAAGGCTCTAACAAGACAAAGACGGCTGCAACGGCAAAAGAGATTCAAGCGGGGTCTTATGATGGCCGGTACATTAATTACGGCATTCGTGAACATGGTATGGCTGCGGCTATGAATGGAATGGCGTTGCATGGCGGCGTGATACCCTATTCAGGGCTCTTTATGGTCTTTATGGATTACTGCCGACCGTCTGTTCGGTTGGCCGCCTTAATGGGCCTGCGAACGATTTATGTTGCCACACATGACTCCATTGGGGTGGGGGAGGATGGCCCAACGCATCAACCTGTTGAGCATTTAGCAAGTCTGCGGGCGATACCCAATTGTTACACATACCGGCCAGCGGATGCGGTTGAAGTGGCTGAATGTTACGAATTGGCTGTGCAATGTAAAACGGCACCTTCCGTGATGGCTTTGACCCGCCAAGGTGTTCCTGCGGTTCGAGATAGTGCGTCGAAAAATATGTGCGATCGTGGTGCCTATATCATCAGGGCAGGCAAGGGCGCTGATGATATCGTCTTACTGGCCAGCGGTTCAGAGGTTCACTTGGCGATTGAAGCGGCTGACCGATTGGAAGAGCAGGGCGTGTCTGCCCGCGTTGTCTCCGTGCCTTGTTTAGATTTATTCCTTGAGCAAGACGAAAAATATATTCGGTCTGTTACGGGCAAGGATTTGCCGAAAATTGCTGTTGAAGCTGGGATTCGCCAAGGATGGGATTGCTTAATCGGACGAGACGGTGGTTTTATCGGGATGAATAGTTTCGGCGCCTCTGCGCCGGGGGCGAAATTATTTACTCATTTCGGGATTACATCCGCCGCCATCTTTGATCTTGCAAAATCTATGGTGAGTTAGCTGTGAAAGAACTTCCGGGAGATGTTTTTGTCGTGGGGCAATTGCTTGAGGCTCAGATCCAAGCCTTATCTGAGCAAGGCGTTATGAGTTTCATAAATAACCGACCCGATATGGAAGTGCCAATTCAACCTCGCACAGAAGACCTCGAACAAGCCGCGCAATCGGCTGGCGTGGATTATTTCCATATTCCCATGGCGGGTGGTTTGACACCTGGCTTAATTGAAGCCTCAGTAACGGCCTATCGCGACGCGCCGCGTCCAATTGTTGCATTCTGTGCCTCTGGTACGCGGTCCACCGCCCTGTGGGCCTTTGCGCATGTGAAGCAAATGGGCGTTGAGGCGGTCATGGACGCTATTGCTGAGGCGGGTTATAATTTGGAGCAAATTCGAGGGCCTTTGACCCAATATGCAAATGATCAAGCTGAATAAATTTTGAGGGCAAAAGGGATGTCACATGAATGTGCGGAACGCTTTTGGAACACAATATAGTTGGATAAAAACCTATAGCGGTCAGGTTTTCACAGATGATCTATTGGCCGCAATTGTCGTAACAATTCTCCTTGTTCCGCAGTGTTTAGCCTATGCTTTGCTGGCAGGATTGCCCCCGCAACTTGGAATTTATGCATCTATTTTTCCGCTTGTCGCCTATGCCCTGCTCGGGTCATCAAATTATTTGAATGTCGGCCCGACCGCCGTTATTTCCCTAATGACAGCGGCCTCTATTGCGATGATTCCGCCTGAAGCCCGTATTGTCAGTGCCGGCGCGCTCGCGTTAATGACGGGAGGCATGTTGATAATAGCCGGATTGTTCAAGGCTGGCTTCATCATGAATTTTGTCTCTCGACCTGTCGTGTCAGCCTATATTACGGGCGCAGCTCTCCTCATTATATTTAGCCAAGCGAAACATATTTTGGGAGTAAAGGTCGACTCCCAGACCGTTTTTGGAATGATTGCCAGCCTCATCGCTCAGCTTTCTAGCGCCAAGTTCTTGGCCGTAGCGACGGGTCTTGTCGCTATATTTTTATTTATTCTCGTGCGTAAGAGCCTGCCATATATTCTGGTCAAATGCGGGCTTCGCGCAAAATGGGCAAAGCTGGTAGCGCGAATGGCACCCATTGGTATTATCTTCATCTTTGTTTGCCTGAGTGCTGTTTTAGATTTTGGCGGTGCGGGCGGATTGGCAATCGTCGGGGATGTACCGTCAGGCTTACCGCCCTTATCATTCCCGCAATTAGCGATAGCGGACTATGAAAATCTTTTGGTCCCAGCCTTAGTTATCGCCATTGTCGCCTTTGTAGATAGCACCTCGACAGCTCAAGAATTAGCGGCTCGCAGGCGCGGCCGCGTGGACACAAACAAAGAACTACTTGGAATCGGCGCTTCCAATGCGGTAGCGGGCCTGACGGGCGGCTATCCGATTAACGGCTCCATGTCTCGTTCAGCTGTGAATTTTACCGCAGGGGGTAAAACCCCTCTCGTGGGACTCTTAGTTGCAGTATTTATGGCACTGACAGCGCTCTTTCTAACGCCGATCCTGTATGACCTTCCGTTATCTGTCTTGGCGGCGCTGATTATTGTTGCCTGTTTAAATCTGCTCGATTTTGGCAGTATTTGGAGAACTTGGACCTATTCAAGGGCTGATGGCGTGACCGCTCTGGCCACTTTTTTGGCCGTTATTACCCTTGGCGTACAATGGGGCGTATTAGCAGGTGTCGTGCTGGCCATGGTCCTACATATCAGGATGAGTTTGACGCCGCACATGCCTCTCGTCGGGAGATTTAGAGGAACCGAGCACTACCGCGATGCCGAACGGTTTAATGTCGAAACATATGAGACTGTGAAAACCTTACGGATTGATGACAGTCTTTATTACGCAAATGCGCGTTATCTAGAGGACCGCGTCGCAAGAATTGTTTCAGAACACCCCCAAATGACAGACCTTATTCTTATGTGTACGGGTGTCAGCCGTATTGACGCGAGTGCCTTGTCTAGCCTCATCGAAATCAACAAACGACTCAAAGGAATTAATGTAAAGCTCCATCTTTCTGCTATGCAGTCTATCGTTAGGGAAAGATTCTATCGCTCTGATTTCCTTGAACAATTAAGTGGAGATGTCTACTTGTCGCAACATGATGCGATGCAGGAGCTGCAACCAGAGCCAGATTGGTCGCAATTTTCCGACCATATCGACATTCATTAATTAATTCTGCTGAAAAACCCTTTACCTAGGCCCTATTTCTGCTCTACGGTGGTTGGGACGATGCTGTGCGCGCGCGCAAATGAATTGCGACCCGCAGCCATATGAAAGACATATCATGCCGGATGACATTATTGTCGGCTCCGAGGAGGCTGCGCTCAATGGGCGTAAACGTCGGAGACGCGCGAGACATAAACGTGGAGCGGGGGGGAAAGGCCGCCCGCGAGGACGAAAACCCAATGCATTTGCAGCCGTAGATTTAGGTACCAATAATTGCCGCCTCCTTATCGCCAAGGATTCTGGTGATACCTTCAAAATCATTGACAGTTACAGCCGAGTCGTTCGCTTAGGAAAAGGATTGGCGGCGACAGGCGCGTTGAGCGAGCAAAGTATGGATGCGGCTGTCCAAGCGATGAAGGTCTGCGCGACTAAAATGAAGGCGAAACGCGTCAAGCGGTGGCGCTGCATAACAACCGAAGCCTGCCGCCGCGCTAGTAATGGAGAAGCCTTCTTACAACGGGTCAAAGATGAAACTGGCCTAAATTTGGAAATTATCAGCCCGCGAGTGGAAAGCCGATTGGCGGTCATGGGCTGCGTAAATTTAGTCGATCCGACGAAAGATGTTGCCTTGGTTATAGATATTGGCGGGGGTTCTAGCGAACTCTCTTGGGTCGATGTTAGAAAGCTGAATGATGATAAGGCTAAGCGTAGGCTTCATAGGCCGCCGATTAGTGCTTGGGCTTCGCTCCCAATCGGTGTTGTCACATTATCTGAGTTAGTTCCCGAAATTGATGATAAAACGCTGTGGTATGATATGCTTCGGGATGTCGTCCGCCAAAAAATCAAAGAGCAAGGGTGTGAGACCCGCTTTACGAATCTATTCCAACAAGGGCGAGGCCATCTAATTGGGACATCAGGCACGATTACATCTCTGGCCGGAATACATCTGAATTTGCCTTTTTATCAACGTGCGAAGGTGGATGGACTATGGTTGCGAACCTCCGATGCCATCAATGTGGCGCGGGATATGGGCTCGAGAACCCTCGAAGAGAGAGCGAAAGAGCCGTGTATTGGAAACGACCGTGCCAGCCTCCTCGTGGCAGGTTGCGCGATTATTGATGTCTTATGCGAAATGTGGCCATCAAAAATGATCCGGGTCGCTGACAGGGGGCTACGTGAAGGCATTCTGATAGGCTTGATGCAAAAAGAGCAAAACCCAAAAGACTTGAAAGTAAGTGCCAACCTCGCGCGGGTCGCAGAGGCATTTCATGAATAGTAAAACTCCGAGTCATAAAAAGCGTCCCGCGGGCCGCAAAATGACCGGAAGCAAGACGACAGGCGCAAAACGCTCTCGCGTGACCACGAAATCAGACCAAGATGATGCCACGCGCATGATGCATAAGAAGGTCAAAACGGCGAGTGGCCGTAAAATTTCATCTAAGCTTTGGATAGAGCGTCAAATCAATGACCCTTATGTCCGAAAGGCGAAAGAAAAAGGCTATCGGTCACGGGCAGCGTTTAAGCTCGAAGAATTGGATGATAAGTTTGGATTGCTAAAGTCCGGCTCTCTCGTTGTTGATTTGGGTTGCGCGCCCGGAGGATGGGTGCAAATCGCCATGAAACGAGGGGCCGACCGCGTTGTGGGTATTGACCTTTTGCCTGTCGACCCTGTCCCCGGCTCTGAGTTGATTGAGTTTGATTTTATGGATGAGACCGCGCCGCGCCGCATTAAGGCGCTTCTTGGAGCGCAGCCTGACCTCGTAATGTCAGATTTGGCAGCGAATACGACGGGTCATCGTCAAACTGACCATTTGAAAACAGTGGCCCTTGTCGAAGCTGCGGCAGAGTTTGCAATGGAAACCCTCCGTCCCGGCGGACATTTTGTTACAAAAGTGTTCCAAGGTGGTGCTGAAAAAGTACTTCTTGACCGTCTGAAACATAATTTTCAGAAAGTTCAGCACGCCAAACCCAAGAGTTCACGCAAGGGAAGCCCTGAAATTTACCTCGTTGCGCTTAATTTACAGAGCCGAGACGCATAACTGCGCTTAATTGTCCTCTAATTCCTCTTTTGTACAGGAAAGCCTTTGCACCGCCGTAGGAAGGCTGATAACTGCCGCTTGCAAAAGAGATGGAGACTCCCATGGAGATTCGAGAAGGCCTCACCTTCGATGATGTCCTTTTGCAACCCAAGGCATCTGACATTCTACCGGCTGACGCGTCGCTGAAAACGCGGCTGACAAAGAAAATAGATATCAATGTGCCGCTTGTTTCGGCGGCAATGGACACTGTTACGGAAGCTCCCTTAGCAATTGCAATGGCGCAAACGGGCGGGATTGGCGTTATTCATCGAAATCTATCGATTGAAGAGCAGGCCGAGGAAGTTCGCAAAGTTAAGCGATATGAGTCCGGGATGGTAGTCAATCCGATTACGATTGGGCCTGAAGCCACTCTCAAGCAAATTCGTGCTCTTGGACAACATCATAATATCTCAGGCATTCCTGTTGTGGAAGATAGTGGAAAGCTCGTCGGGATTGTCACCAACCGCGATGTTCGATTTGCAAGCAATCCAAATGAGAAAGTCTCCGACCTAATGACCCGTGATTTGGTGACGGTGAAAGCTGGCGCGACAGAAAAAGAGGCACGGGCGCTTCTCCATAAACACCGCATTGAACGCCTAATTGTTGTTGATGATGAATATCGCTGCAAAGGCTTAATCACCGTCAAAGATATGGATAAGGCCGAAAGCCACCCAAATGCCTGCAAGGATAGTAAAGGGCGTCTTCGTGTGGCTGCGGCCTCAACCGTTGGGGATGCGGGATATGACCGCGCAATTGCTCTGATTTCGGCAGGAGCCGATGCCGTGGTTATTGATACGGCACATGGGCATTCTTCGAAAGTTATTGAGCAGGTTAAACGTCTTAAGGAAAATTATCCCAAGGCTCAGATTATTGCGGGCAATATTGCGACGGAAGCGGCAGCCATAGCGCTTATCGAAGCAGGGGCTGATGCGATTAAAGTCGGTATTGGTCCGGGGTCAATTTGCACGACGCGTATTGTGGCGGGTGTAGGTGTGCCGCAGCTCACAGCCATTATGGATGCTTGCAAGGCGGCGAAGAAAGCTAATGTTCCTGTCATTGCGGATGGGGGTATCAAATATTCGGGTGATATGGCGAAGGCTTTAGCGGCTGGCGCGGAATGTGCCATGGTCGGCTCGCTTCTAGCGGGCGCGGAAGAAACACCTGGGGAAGTCTTTTTATATCAAGGGCGTAGCTATAAGTCTTACCGTGGAATGGGGTCTGTTTCCGCTATGGCAAGGGGTTCTGCGGATCGATATTTCCAAAAAGAAGTTAATGACACGATGAAGCTTGTCCCAGAAGGCATCGAAGGCCGTATCGCCTATAAAGGTCCTGTTGCGCCGATTTTACATCAATTGCTGGGCGGTATTCGGGCGACAATGGGTTATACGGGCTCGCGTACAATTAAAGACCTGCATAAGAACGCCGAATTTGTGAAAATCACGGGTGCTGGCCTGCGTGAAAGTCATGTGCATGATGTGCATATTGCGCGTGAAGCCCCTAACTACACTATGCCAACCTAATGCGCCTTGGTGGACGCATTCAGGCTGCAGCTGAGGTCTTAGAGGACATCATTGAGCGCCGAACACCTGTGACTATGGCGCTGCGCGATTGGGGGAAATCCCACCGCTTTGCAGGGTCAAAAGATCGCTCGGCTATCGGCAATATTGTACTAGATGCTTTGCGGCGGAAAAACTCTATCGGCTTTCGGATGAATGATGAGAGCCCACGTGCTTTGGCGCTTGGCGCTGTTGTCTTTTCAGGCGGTGTTTCCGTTGAAGACATACTCGAGCAGACCGAAGGGGATAAGCATTTCGGTGCACCGCTTACGGAAGACCAAATTGCGAAGCTAAAGGGACAGATTAAATTAGAAGATGCGCCCGATTGGATACGGGCCGATGTGCCGGATTGGCTCTGGCCTGCCTTTGAGACGAATTTTGATGAGGAAGCCGTCACGGAAGGTGCAGCCCTGACTGAGCGCCCATCCTTAGATGTGCGGGCAAATGCGATTAAGGCGACGCGCGAGCAGTTAGAGGCAAGTTCCGCAACGCCGACAGAGATTTCACCCATTGGGATGCGCTTTCCGCCCGTCGAAGGCTTTGGCCGTCATCCTAATGTTCAATCCGACACGGATTTCCTGACGGGGAAATTAGAAATTCAGGATGAAGGCTCGCAAATTGTTAGCCTTCTTGTGGCTGCTAAGCCCGGTGAAACGCTTTTGGATTATTGTGCAGGCGGGGGGGGTAAGTCTTTGGCTCTAGCGTCTGATATGGGCAATGACGGCGCAATTTATTCGTTCGATATTGATAAGCGCCGCCTCGCGCCGACTTATGAGCGGGCCGCACGGGCAGGGGCATCGATGATCAAAGTCGTCCCGCCGCCCGCAAAGAGCCTAAACCATCTCAGAGGCAAGGTTGACCGCGTTCTGGTGGATGCGCCCTGTACAGGCGTGGGAACATGGCGGCGTAAACCCGATGCAAAGTGGCGTCTCACCGAGGATGCCTTAGGCCGCCGTATGGCCGAACAGGTCAAAGTTCTGGACCAAGCCAAGGATTTTGTAAAACCGGGCGGGTTTCTATTTTATGTAACCTGCTCAATGCTTGCGGCTGAAAATGAGGCGCAAGTCTATGCCTTTTTGGAACGAACTTCGGGGTTTGAATTACTTTCGGCAGGGGAAGTTTGGGAAGAGAGGTTTGGTGTAGATGCGCCTAAACCATGGTCCGCTGATGGTTGTACCCTGACCCTGACCCCTGCGTCGACAAATACGGATGGCTTTTTCTTTGCCGTTATGGAGAAAACTGCGTGAAAAATACCCGAGAAGATATTGTAAAAGAACATGAAAAGCTTCTTATCATTGATTTCGGCTCTCAAGTTACGAAGCTGATTGCAAGGCGCGTTCGTGAAAGCGGCGTCTATTCAGAAGTCCACCCGTTTAACAAGGTAGATGCAGCTTTTCTCAAGAGTTTTGACCCGAAAGCCATTATTCTGTCGGGCGGACCGAGTTCTGTGACGGGAATTGGAACACCCCGCGCTGATGAAGCTGTTTGGAGCGCAGGGCTTCCCATTCTTGGGATTTGTTACGGGCAGCAAACGATGTGTGCGCAGCTTGGCGGGGCTGTTGAGAGTTCTGACGAGCAAGAATTTGGCCGTGCTTTTGTGGATACCTCTGGCAGTAGCCCTTTGTTTGAGGGGTTGTCCAACCGTGAAGAGGTCTGGATGAGCCATGGGGACCGTGTGAGCAAGCTCCCTGATGGCTTTGAGGTGATTGGTGTGTCTCCCAATGCCCCTTACGCGGCTATCGCAGATGAAACGCGCCAATATTACGGCGTTCAATTCCATCCAGAGGTCGTTCACACGCCTAATGGCGCCATGATGCTCCGCAATTTCACTCATAAAATTGCCGGATTTAAAGGCGATTGGAGCATGGCGTCCTTCAAGGATGAGATGATTAAAGCCATTCAGGAGCAAGTCGGCGACGGTCAGGTCATTTGCGGCCTTTCTGGCGGTGTCGATAGCTCTGTCGCGGCTGTTCTTATCCATGAAGCCATCGGAGACCAACTGACTTGCGTGTATGTTGATACGGGCATGATGCGAAAAGGCGAAAGCGATCAAGTCACGGAGCTATTCCGAGACCACTATGACATCAACCTCATCCATGTGGACGCTGGCGATCAATTTTTATCCTTACTTGCAGGCGTAAAAGACCCCGAGAAGAAGCGGAAAATTATCGGCGGGACATTCATCGATATTTTTGAACGCGAAGCCAAGAAAATTGGCGGCGCGAAGTATTTGGCGCAAGGTACGCTTTACCCAGACGTGATTGAGTCAGTTTCTTTTGATGGCGGGCCATCCGTCACAATTAAATCCCATCATAATGTTGGCGGCCTGCCAGAGCGTATGGACCTCGAACTTGTTGAACCGCTTCGTGAGTTATTCAAAGATGAGGTGAGGGCGCTTGGCCGTGAATTGGGATTACACCCAGATTTCGTTGAGCGCCATCCATTCCCCGGACCAGGCCTGGCTATTCGCTGCCCCGGTGAAATTACAAAACCTCGGCTTGATATCCTGCGCGAAGCTGACGCGATTTACCTCGATCAGATTAAGAAGCACGGTCTGTATAATGAGATTTGGCAGGCCTTTGCCGTGCTCTTGCCAGTCCAGACTGTAGGCGTGATGGGCGATAGCCGAACCTATGATTTTGTTTTGGCGCTACGGGCGGTGACATCTACGGACGGCATGACAGCGGATTACTATCCTTATAGCCATGAGTTCCTCGGCGAGACGGCAACACGGATTATCAATGAGGTCCGCGGCGTCAATCGGGTAGTTTATGACGTGACGTCAAAGCCTCCAGGAACAATTGAATGGGAATAATACGCCGCTAATCGAGAAATTGACATCTTGCGTGTAAGAGTATTTTATTATTATTTATCAATAGTTTACACTCATTTATTAATCTATTTATGCGATTGGCGGTCAAACGTTTTTCTGGCTCAATGCTCGCGTCTTTACTTTAGGCAATCTAACTAAATTATTGAAATATTTAAATAAAATGAGTGCGGGCGATCTGGCATTTATGCGCCGAATTCGCTCCCTTTCTAGTCCCAAAACCGTCCAACCAGTTGATTGCCATCGATACCCAATATTCACTCCGAATTGTTAGATGCAAAACCTTGA
>CAZNXP010000022.1:0-15210 GCA_964576955.1 uncultured Algimonas sp. | reverse complement strand
CCTTTATTCCAAATCAAATACATTAAATTACCGAACTAGGGATTCGCCTTTTCGTCCCGGTAATTTATCTTTGGCTGATAATTTTCGTCATGTTTCGCGAGCAATTTTTGCGCCATAAAATGCGTTGGCGATGTTAACTGCCCTGACACAACGACGCCTTGACCTTCGCGAAACAAATCCGGTAGCGGGCCAGAATAGGTTACATGAAGATCTTTAGGCATATCGCGCTCAAAATCAGTGATAAGGAATTTGGTTGTTAGCCCCTCTGTTTGAACTGACCCCAATTTGACAAGACCGCCAATTTTAAACTGTTCCGACCTAGGTTCAAACCCTTCGGCTACAACATCAGATGCATTTTCAAAAAACTGAACGCTTTGATTCAATACCTGGAAAATCAAAAACAACCCACCGACCAGCATGAGGCCTAAGACTCCAATCCATGCCAAACGGCGATTGCGGTTCGGCGGTGTAATTCGGGTCTCTGACATAAGGGTCAAATAACAGGATACGGAAATGCATCAAGTAGAAGCGGCATAGGAACGCGTTCAGGAGGTGACATGAAAGGGGCGCGAGGCTAAGTGGAGGCTATGCGTGGCATAGCGACATTGGCATTAGACAAAGTTTCGGTCAAACGAGGCGGTAAATTACTCATTTCAGACTTGAGCCTGACTTTATCTGGTCCGAATTTGCTATGGGTTATTGGCGGTAATGGCATTGGGAAGACCTCGCTCTTGCGCACCTGTGCAGGGCTGTCTCGTCCCGAGACAGGAGAAGTTTCTTGGACCTACAATGAGTCTAAAGTTTCGCCAAGTGATGTGATTTCTTTCCTGCCATCTGAGAGCTACGCGAAGTCAGGTTTAAAAGCGGCGGAAGATGCAAAATTTTGGGGCGCGAATTTAGCCACAACTAAAATTGAAGCGCATGGTAACACGGCAACTGAAAAACTCTCGACAGGCCAAATCAAACGGCTCTCCATCGCGAAACTTCTCGCAAGGCAGACACCTATTTGGATATTAGATGAACCGCTCGCCGGATTAGATGCCGCTGGACGTGACCTCATAGCGGACGCACTTCGCGGTCATGTAAATTCTGGTGGATTAGCGCTTGTCGCCTCCCACGCACCGATTTCAGTCGAAGATATTCCAACCCAGCGTTTGACCTTTTCATGAGAATGATTGGAAAGATCATAAAACGTGATCTCCACCGCGCCGCGCGGTCTGGCGGAAATTGGGCCTTTGGCCTTATTTTCATGACTATTTTCCTCGCCCTTTCCGCAATCGCCTTAAACGGTGATATGTCGATATTACGGGAAGTTGGCAGGGCTTTAATTTGGCTTGCCATCATCTTTGCCTCCCTTTTGAGCGTCGACAAGATTTTTGCCGAAGATTTACGCGACGGGACAACGGGACAATTATGGCTCTCAGGCATGAGTTATTTGTCGCAGGCCACAGCGGGGATGATGAGCTTTGCCCTGATTTACCTCTTCCCGCTTATATTGAGCGCCCCAATATTATCGCTCTTATTTGGATTGGAAAATGACACGATAGCGGGATTATTTATTGCACTCCTTTGCGCGATGCCGGGCTTAGCAGCCTTCACCGCATTGGCGGGCGCTTTGACAGGCGCATATGGAAAATCGGGGTTTCTAGCCATCATTATAACGGCGCCGCTTCTCGTACCGATTGTGATTATTGGCCTCGCGGCAAGTCAAGCCTTTGCAGTGACAGGAATAGCTGCGATAGAATATCGCGCACTTATAGGATTGTCATTATTGGCATGTGCTCTATCAATTCCAGCGTCGGCAGCGGCTCTAGCTGTAAATACGGATCGATAAATGCGGATTCTCTCATATCTCTCTAACCCAGCGCGGTTTCTTCGCTTTTCCCGCTATGCAACGCCAATCTCTGGCTGGTTAGCCTTTGTGCTTATTGGATTTGGGCTAGTCCTAGCGCTGTTTATTTCTCCGCCGGCTCAGGAACATGGTGAAGCTGTCAGGATTTTATATGTTCATGTGCCCGCAGCATGGTGTGCGGTCCTCGCATATACGGGTATCGCCTTAGCGAGCCTCATAAGCTTTGTTTGGAGACATAACCTAGCCGATAGCGTGGCTAAATCCTTAGCCTTGCCAGGAGCTGCCTTTACATTTTTAACATTGGCGACAGGCAGTCTGTGGGGGCGCCCGGCCTGGGGAACATGGTGGCAATGGGACGGACGTATGACCTCGGTTCTAATCCTTCTCTTTATCTACATCGGATATATGGCAATTTGGAATATTGTGGCTGACCGCCGCCGCGCAGCCCGGCTTGCGGCCATCCTTGCCATGGTAGGATGGATCAACATCCCCATAATCAAATATTCAGTCACCTGGTGGAACAGTTTGCACCAGACGGCGACGGTCTCAGATATTGGCGCACCAGGCGTATCTGCTGAACTTGGATGGCCTTGGACGATTATGGCGCTTGGCTATATAATGCTTCTTATGTGGTTTAGCCTAAGAGGAATAGAAGCCGATTTAGCCGACCTTACGCAGCAACGCGCCGCGCAATCCAAGCCAGCCACGCTGACCCTTGAGGATGTGCCCTCATGATGGATTTTGGAAAAAACACCGTCTTCATTTTGTCCGCCTATGGGATTTCAATTTTGACTTTAGGCACTCTCGTCATTCTCACGCTTCGAAAGCCTAGAAAATGAACGAGCTCGGCAACACGCCTTATGAACGCATCACGGCTCTGATGGACCGCCTACGCGCCGAGTGTCCGTGGGACCGTGAGCAAAGCTTTGAGACTATTGCGCCCTATACGGTTGAGGAAAGCTATGAGGTCATGGATGCGGTAGAGCGGAAAGACATGGCTGACCTCAAAAATGAACTTGGAGACCTCTTATTCCAAGTTTTATTTCATTCGAAATTGGCATCGGAAATTGGCGCATTTGATTTTGAAGATGTCTGCGAAGGCTTAGTCGAAAAAATGGTGCGGCGACATCCGCATGTTTTCGCAGGCGGCGAAGTTCCCGATTGGGACACAATTAAAGCCGCCGAACGAAAAGGCGGTGGGCAAAACCGAACATTAGACGGCGTTGCAAAGTCCCTTCCCGCCCTTATGCGTGCGGAAAAGCTGCAGAAACGCGCAGCTAAACGCGGCTTTGACTGGCCCGATACGGACGGCCCCGTGGAAAAATTGAGGGAAGAAATTGAAGAGGTCAGCCAAGCTGTTCGCACAGAAGATCAAAATGAAATTGTGGCAGAGGTTGGGGATTTTCTCTTCTCTGCCGTAAATTTAGCGCGCAAATTAGGTGTCGAACCTGAAGCCGCTTTAAGACAAGCCAATTCGAAATTCACGCGGCGATTTAACGCAGTGGAGGACCAAGCGGGTAGCAATCTCGAGGCGCTATCCTTGGATGAAATGGAAGCCCTTTGGCAAGCTGCGAAACGAGACGAACTTTAATTTACAATCAGCTCTTTATGGCGCGCTAAGAATTTTCCAGAATCTGACTCTGATAGGCGCACCTGCATTTCAACCGAACCACCTTCACCGGCTTCTTCACGCAAGACTTGACCATTTTCATGAAGCCAAGCCCGCGCCGAGAAATTTTTGGGTGTCACAAGAACATCTAAAATATGATCGTTACGGGTCAGCACTTCTTCAATGCCATTTTCGAGGGTTTCGATACCCTCGCCGCTCATACACGACACTTCAAAGGCGTCGATCATATCAATATAGGCTCGGGACGCCCCTGCCCGTTCAGACAGATTCCTCGCTTGCTCTTCGCTGAGTAAGTCCGTTTTATTCCAAACTTCAATGATAGCTTGGCCATGCTCAGGACCCGCCTCGATTTGGTCCAGCACTTCCATGACTTCGTCGCGCCGCCGCTCAGCCAAAGGGTCAGACATATCACGGACATGAATGAGTAAATCCGCTTCTTTTACCTCTTCCAAGGTTGCGCGGAACGCGGTGATAAGCGACGTCGGAAGATCCGATATAAATCCTACCGTATCTGACAAGACCGCCGTTTGGCCACTCGGCAATGGCAAGACGCGATGCGTTGTATCCAAGGTGGCAAAAAGCATATCTTTCGCCAAGACGCCGCCTTTGGTAATTTTATTAAAGAGAGTCGATTTTCCTGCGTTGGTATAGCCTACCAGCGCGACGACGCGTTCAGGGGCGCGCTGTCTTGCTTTGCGTTGCAAGCCCCGCGTTCGACGAACATCTTCCAGCTTTCGTTTCAAGCGGGTCATCTTGTCATTCAATACGCGGCGATCGCTTTCGATTTGCGTTTCGCCCGGACCTGCCAAACCGCCAGTACCGCCGCGTTGCCGTTCCAAATGGGTCCAGGTCCTGACGAGACGCGAGCGCTCATATGCAAGCCGAGCCAGTTCCACTTGCAAGCGGCCTTCTTTCGTGGCGGCGCGAAGACCAAAAATTTCAAGAATTAGGCCAGTTCGGTCAATCACTTTGACCTTCAAAATTCGCTCTAAATTTCGTTGTTGAACAGGCGTCAAAGAGGCATTCACGATCACCAGCGTAAGCTCTTCGCCCGCAATGGCGGCTGCCATATCTTCAATTTGACCAGCGCCAAAAAAATTAGAACTTCGAATATCACGAATGGGAATAATACGCGCAGAGCTTGGGTCGACGCCTAGAGCCTCCGCCAAACCTATAGCTTCTTCTAAATCAAAATCGGCGTCTGCCGCACGACTATCCGCAAATCTAGGATGAGCAACCAGAGCCCGGTCGCGCTTAACGGCATGCTCAACCATAGATGACCTGCAAAGCGCTAATCTTCATCGACGGGGTCGTGTAAGACAACGGGACCGCCGGGCATAATTGTCGAAATCGCATGTTTATAGACAAGCTGCACCTGTCCATCGCGGCGCAACAAGACACAGAAATTGTCAAACCAAGTGACAACGCCTTGCAATTTTACGCCATTGACCAAAAAAATGGTAAGTGGCGTTTTTGACTTTCGGACAGTATTTAGAAAAGCGTCCTGCAAATTTTGGTTACGATCAGACATAGTAATCCCCACAATTAGTCTCTCTTGAAGTCGGTCGCTTTGCCCCGCAGTGGCCTTCAAATCTGCCTTGTCTTATCACTCTAAGTGTTTCAAGCGTCAAATCTCTCCAGATATGTTAAAAAATGACAATTTAACCTATCGTTCCCAAAATTTGGGCAAAACAAGCGCTAGTGCAGCCAAAACTTCTATTCTTCCCAATAACATAAGGCTTATTGCGACACACATTTGTCCATTGGTGAATTGACTATAAGTCAGTCCTGATTCGGGCATTGTTAGGTCCAATAGCGGCCCAACATTCGACAGGCTTGCCGCTGCAGAGCTAATCGCGTCATCCAGCGGGAAGCCCACAACCCCAAAGGCCGCTATCCCAACGCCAAAAGCAAAGGTGTAGGCAAAGAAGTACATCCAGATAGATAGGAACGCAGAATCTGGAATTATCCGTGTTCTAAAAGTGACAGGGATAACCCGTGAAGGATGAGATAACCGCGATAATTCTGTGCCTAAATGTCGAAATAACAGAAGTATGCGTATGAGTTTAACGCCGCCCGCCGTCGAGAGGGCTGACCCGCCCGTCAGAGCAAAAGTAATCAGGAAAACGGGTGGGATAAGATCAAGGCTGATCACTTGATATTGAAAACCGGCCGAGCTCACAAAAAATGCACTATCGAGAACAAGGTCGCCCAAGCTGCCAATCCCAGAAAACACTAGACCTACTAAAATCAAAATTACAAGAATGGCAAATATCGCCCGGTGTTCAACATTCATTACAAGTCTCAAGGCATGAATAGGCTTCCGCAATCGAAAAAAGTCCCAGATGACCGCGACATTCATAGCCCCGACGACACATAATATCGCTAAAACCGTCGCCGCAAATGGCGGGATATATAATTGCAAGGGACCTGCCCGCGGCGTTAATCCGCCAGTACTCACCCCGCTTAATGATAAGCACAACGCATCAAATGTAGGCGCGCCTCCCAAGGTCATGAGGATAAAACCGACCAAAGCTAAGAAAAGATAGACGCCCGCAACCAAGCCGCCAATTCCGATTAATCGATTAAATAACTTTCCGCCCTGCAGTGTATAGAGCATGGATTTATGCACGCCGGTGCCAGTCTGATTAATAGCGGCGAGAATGACGACGGCAAAGGTCGCAACGCTCACCCCTCCAATCCATTGGACAAGAGAGCGCCAAAATAACAAAGCATCGGATAGTTCATCTGGATTTAATCGGGACGCACCCGTCGTCGTAAAGGCAGAGGCACTTTCAAAATATGCGGAGAGAAAGGTCGGGCTTGGTCCCAAATATCTAAAGGGCAAACATAATACGGCGGGCATAATAAGCCAGAACAAGATGAGAAAGAGCAAGGCTTCCGCTTTTGACTCCCGAGCATCAAAACCCTGGGATAACATAACCAGCAAAACGCCAAACACGCCTACGCTGACACCAAAAGCCGAGAAGCTTATAGCACCGTCGAAATCTCGGCAAAACACTGCCACAAGCCCGCTAACAGCAAATAACGCCGTACAGAGTAGGAGCGTTCTCCCTAGCCAGAAGAGGATGCGGTTTATGGCCATTTGGGTTTAGTAGTAATCTGAGGAGACACGGAACATTGTGACGATGTCCTCCAATGCGCCTTTTTCGGCCAATAAAACGACGCGGTTACCTGGACGTAATATGTGACCTGGCGTCGGCGCGAATACAGCGCCATCAGAAATGATGGCCCCAATTGCGATTCCTTCACCCATCGCAACATCCCCAAGGGCTTTGCCAGCCATCGGAGATGTGTCCAACACTTCGCCCTCAATGACTTCGGCGCCGCCTTGCTCCAAGGCATAGACTTCCAAAATACGGCCGCGCCTCACATGTCTAAGAATCGAAGAAATGGTCGAGGCCCGCGGATCAATAATCATATCAATGCCAAGCTCGGACTGCATGGATTGCATCGAGACTTCATTGATTAGGCTAATAGCTGAGCGCGCGCCGAGTTTTTTAGCTTGCACCGCCGATAGGATATTGACGCTATCATTATTTGTCAGACAAACGACCATCTCAGCATTTGGCACGCCAGCCTCTTCTTGAATTTCGGCAGACATGGCATCTCCGTTTAAGATAACAGTGCGGCTCAATTGCTCAGCGGCTTTTTCTGCCCGCTCTTTATTTCTCTCAATGACTCGCACCCGCATCCCAGATTTGCCTTCGAGTTTTTCAGCGACATATGTCCCGACGTTCCCGCCGCCGATTATGACAACATGCCTAGCTTGCACTTTCCGAGAGCCGAGCACCTCCAGCAAGCGCGCAGAATGTGCCGCTTGGGTGACAATATAGGCGCGGTCTCCGACTTCCAATGGATCGTCTGGCGTCGGAGCAAACAGCTCACCATCTCTTTCAATTCCAACGACGGCCGCATGCAAACCCGTAAATAGATCGGGAATTTGGCGAATAGGCGTTTGCACAATTGGGCACTCGTCAAGAATTTCGACACCTAACATCTGCACTGCGCCATCCCCAAAGGGCACGACATTAAATGCGCCGGGCGTATTCAGACGGCGTAAAATCGCTTTCCCGATTTCTATCTCTGGCGAGATAATAATGTCGATGGGCATGTTTTCGCGCGAATAAAGGTCGTTCCACTGACTATCGAGATAGGCCTGTGCGCGCACGCGGGCGACCTTGGTCGGGACATTGAAGAGCGAATGGGCGACTTGGCAGGCCATCATATTCACCTCATCAGCATAGGTAACCCCAATAATCATATCGCAATCCTGAACCCCTGCCCGGACAAGGACATCAGGATGGCTGCCATGACCAATAACGCCGCGCACATCGAGTTCATTCGTAATTTGACGCACTAAGTCGGGCGACGTGTCGATGACCGTCACAGTATTGCGCTCTTGGGACAGGCGTTCAGCCAGCCCATATCCAACGCGTCCCGCACCACAAATTATGACCCGCATGTAAGTATCCTAAATACGGCGGCTCACCCCTCCCGCCCGGTCGTACCTAAACCTAGCGACTTGAGTTTACGATGCAAGGCCGAACGCTCCATTCCAACAAAGTTCGCTGTACGTGAAATATTCCCGCCAAAACGGTCAATTTGCGCCTGTAAGTACTCGCGTTCGAAATGTTCACGGGCGTCTCGCAAGGGCATCGCGATAATTCGGTCATTGTCTTTTGTATTATTACCGGATTTCACAACAGATACCTCTTTTGGCAATGTCGCCAGCGTAATCGGCTGCGTTGGCTCACCAGTTGCTAAAATTAATAGGCGCTCGACATTATTGCGGAGTTGCCGCACATTTCCCGGCCAATCATGGGCTTGTAGGGCGGCCATAGCGTCATCCCCGATTTTGCGCGCAGGCAAGCCCGTTGACGCCGCCAATTGTTCAATAAAATGTTCGACGAGGGCTGGAATATCCTCTCGGCGCTCAGAGAGCTTGGGGGCGTGGAGCGGCATCACGTTAAGACGGTGATAAAGGTCTTCCCTAAATTTCCCAATCGCCACCTCATTTGTTAAATCTCGGGAAGAGCTTGTTATGACACGTACATCTACTTGCACGTCATCCTGCCCGCCTACGCGGTTAAAACGCTGTTCGACGAGAAGCCTTAAGAGCTTACCTTGTGTCTCCAAAGGCATATCGGCCACTTCGTCCAGATATAGGGTTCCATTATGCGCCCGTTCCAAAAGTCCCGTTTTTTGCGGACTGTCAGGCCCTATCGCTTCCACACCGAAAAGCTCTTCTTCAACGCGTTCTGGCACCATAGAGGCCGCATTAACCGCCTTAAACGGACCCTTAGAACGATTAGATTGACTATGTAAAAGACGGGCCAAAAGTTCTTTACCCGTGCCGGACGCTCCGGTGATTAATACGCGGGAATTGGTGACAGCTATGCGGCCAATTTTTTGTCGAAGCTGAGCAATAGAGGCAGAGGTTCCGACCAACGTATCGACATTGACGGTCTTACCTTTTAACTCTTCATTTTCTTGCCGCAGCCTTGCATTTTCCAACGCCCGCGTTGCCGTCACGAGCAATTTTTCGGCTTTGAAGGGTTTAACAATATAATCAAACGCGCCTTTTCGAATGGCCGAAACAGCCGTTTCGACCGTGCCATGGCCTGAAATTACAATGACGGGTAAATTCTTATATCGCGTTTTTAATTCGGCCAGTAATTCAATACCGTCCATTTCAGAGCCTTTCAGCCAAACGTCGAGAACAACGAGATTAGGTTTGCGCTTTTTGACGGCCTCCACTGCATCTTGGGATGTCGCGGCTTCTCGCACTTGATAGCCTTCATCTTCCAAAATACCTGATATCATGGCCCGGATGTCATCTTCGTCTTCAACAATCAGAACATCGGATATCATAAGACCTCGCTTAAATTTATATCGGCTATTGGTGCGGTTTCAGAGCTTTGAGGCAAATAAATTAAAGTCCGAGCCCCTTCGGCATCAGAGCGGGCTTCGAGCTTCAACTGCCCGCCATGATCTTCGATAATCCGCTTAACGATAGCGAGGCCGAGCCCCGTACCATTTTCACGGGTCGTGACATATGGCTCCATTAATCTATCCGTATCCTTAAAAGGCCACCCTTCACCATTATCTGTTATATGAATGGCCCACCTGGATCCCGTATCGATTAATTCAATTTTGACCTCGCCCTTAAAATGACCTGCAGTACCCGCTTCCGTTTTACGTTGAACGGCTTCCCCTGAATTTTTCAACACATTGGCAATCGCCTGACTAAGGAGACGCTCATCACCCCGCACATGCGTGTTCTTTGGCCACGCCCCCGATTTGAGGAATCTGATTTCAGGAAAACTGACGCCTTGGGCAAATATTGCATCCTGTAATATCGCGCCTAAATTTGTATCGACGAGTTCAGGAGACGGCATACGTGCGAAAGCTGAAAACTCATCTACCATTTGCTCAAGACTTCCAACCTGGCGAATAATTGTCTGCGTGCAATTTTCAAATGTTTTGCGGTCCGACTTAATTTCCTTCGTATATTTCCGCGCTAATCGTTCCGCCGAAAGTTGGATGGGAGTCAACGGGTTTTTAATTTCATGCGCAATTCTGCGCGCCACTTCACGCCACGCCGAATGGCGCTGAGCTGAGACAAGGCGGGTCATATCATCAAAAGTCAAAACCCAACCTGTGTCATTTCTAGCCCCTTTATAGGCAGAGACGTGAAGGTCAAAAATACGGCTACCGCCTGCCATTTCTACTGTGACTTGATCTTCTGCGTTAGATGAAATTGACTCGCGAGCTTTCGCAAAAGCTGGCGCAAATTCTTCTAAAACGCCAGATAAGGGTTGGCCGACGAGGGTTTGCGCGCGGTCTTCCAAAAGTCTTTTGGCGGCGTCATTTGTCAGGGTAATTTTACCTTGTTGCGTAAGACCAATCACCCCGGCCCTCACACCTGACAAAACAGCTTCGGAAAATTGCCGCCTCTGCTCAGAAACATCATGTTCACGGATGAGCTCGTCCCGTTGAGATTCGAGCTGCGATGTCATTCGGTTAAAAGCCGACCCTAGGTCAGAGATTTCCCCCCATTCCCCTGAAACCGAGACCCGCGCGCCCATGTCGCCAGCCCGGACCCGCTCAGCCGCATTCACCAAGCCCGAAAGCGGATCGATAATTCTATTGGCTAAAGAAAGGCCCAACCAGACAGCCGCCATCAAAATTAACAGCGCACTGTCCACAAGCGTCAAAAAGAAAATCCGGTTCATTCTGGCCTGATTTTCATTGAAGCGCGCAATTTGTGAAGAGGCTGATTCAATACCCGTAATTGAGGATAAGACCTGATTATCGGAGCGCAGTAATTTCCCGACATATAAATAAGACCTAGGCGAGTCCGATAATTTTGATAACGCAATCAGATAATCAATATCGTCGCGTTTCTGGAAGGCAATATTATTGCCTTCCAATTGTTCCAGCGCCTCAGCACCAGGAATTCTAATGTCAGGCGCATCAAGGGTTTCAACACGCGTAAAGACAAAACCATCTTCGCGTAATATATAGACGGCGTCTAAATCACGAGTCTGAGCTTCTCGCCAAAGTTCAGCAGTAAATGAAATTCTCGCACTAAAATCCGTTCGACTCCGCGCAATACCCTGCCGAAGTTCGGCGACATCTTCGCCCAAACTTTCAAATTCTTGGGTAACATAACCATCTAAAATTTGGCGCGCTTCCTCCATATTCGCCCGCACACCTTCACCAAAAATTCCGGATAGGTTCTGTGACAACAGTGACGTTGAAAACCCACCAACAAGGACGGCGGGAACAAGCGCGACTAGAGAAAAAATCATCACGAAACGTTTATGCAATAAAGGGGCGGCTTGTCCGTGTGAGGCCGTAAAAACTGTGGTCCAAACGCGGTATCCAAGATAAACCGCTAAAATCAAAATAATAATGAGCGTAAAACGGAGAATATCCCAAGCTTGCTCGGTCTGTGTCACCTCTGTTGAATAGGACAATAAAGCCCCAATAATCGTCAAAAATATTGCGGCCAAAAACAAAGTGCCAAATAAGGCAGAATGAGCAACACGCGGCCTTTGCCGGACAAGCGCAACAACTTGTTCGGGGAGATTTGCATCAGTTGATAGGTCTGATTGAGGGCTCAGAATAATTCCCGCTAAAACGCCAATACTGTTGCTTTCCTATCGCAGTGTTGCGCAAAATCAACAGTTTTTGGCATTAATTTAAATTAGGATATATCCAATGACTTAAGCCGTGTTCGAAGTGTATTTCGATGTATCCCGAGCTTGTCAGCAGCCTTGGCACGATTTCCGCCTGTGAGGCGTAAGGCTTCAACAATCAAAGGACGCTCCACCCATGCCAAGGCCACAGTATAGGCGGAGTCCTCGCCCTCCCTATCCGCATCCAGCAAAGTTCGACAGGCTTCCTCTAACTGATCTTCAAGGCGGTTCTGAATAATACCTGCATTTTCGACGGGCGGTAGGTCTTTTGAAAATTCCTGCAACACCATATCCGCGGTGATAACCTCATCAGAATAGAGAACGGCGAGTCGACGCACCAAATTTTCTAGCTCTCGAACATTTCCTGTCCATTTATGGCGGTGTAGCACATCTAAAGCCTCGGTTTCGAACCTGCGGGTTTGATCATGTGACGCTTGTGCGAGAAAAGCTTCCGCGAGCTCATATGTATCTTTATCCCGCTCAGCCAAATTTGGAATTTTTATCTCGGCAACATTAATACGGAAAAGTAAGTCATCGCGAAAACGTCCAGCCTCAACCAATTCGCGCAAATCCTGACGCGTCGCCGAAATTACGCGCGGACGGCGGGCCGCCGGTATCATTTCGGCCTCATTCATAAGCACCAAAAGCCGCTCTTGCTGATGCATCGACAACTCGCCAATTTCATCGATATAGATATCGCCCCCATTCACTTTTTGGAGTGTCAAAGAGGTATTCTCAAAATCCGTGGTCCGCAAAAAGGGCTTGTCCGCGCGCGGTCCGCCGTCATGCAATAATCTCGCGACAAGATCTTTGCCCGACCCGACAGCACCGCGCACCAGAACGGGCAAATTACCCGCAGCAAAACGTGAAACAGCTCGGAAAATGGGTTGCATAACCGCGCTTCGGCCGATCATCGGCAAGCGGCGGTTTTCTGAATTGGGCCGAGATTTACGCGGATTGACAGACTGCCCTGCGCGCGCGACCGCATTGGTTACGTCATCCAAATCAAAAGGTTTAGGTACATATTCAAACACGCGGTGCTGGCCCGATTTCAGCGCCGTATTCACCGTATTATTCGCGCTGATAATGATAACGGGCAGCTTTGGACGTGCTTGGGTCAATTGAGGTAGGCTTTCAAACACCTCTCGTCCGCCCATCATGACATCCGTAACAATAATATCGCCTTGTCCTGCTTCAGCCCATTTCAATAGCGTTTCGGCATTATCCGTCGCGCGCACCGTATGTCCTGCGCGCGTCAAAGCCTTATGCAAGACCAAACGAACACTATCATCATCATCGGCGAGTAAAATTTCATATTTCATTGTTCTGCCTTACGCGGTGCGGGAAGAAGAAGAGAAAAAACGGTTCGGCCCGGAACGGACTGAACTTCGACGAGTCCATGATGAGCCGCAGCGACCTTTGAGACGAGCGCAAGGCCAAGTCCCTGCCCCTCTCGTTTCGTTGTCACGAAAGGCTGGAATATCTGAGCCATCATATCTTTTGGAACGCCCGGCCCGTCATCAATAATTCGAATTTGAACGGGTAGAAGCTTCCCAGAAGCCCCGCCTCGAACGCCTGTTCTAACGGAAGTTTCTAGAAGAATTTCACCATGCTCGCCCGCACTCTCTGCCGCATTTTTAATAAGATTCAAAAGCGCTTGCATGAGCGTATCTGGATCTCCATGCACAAGCGGAAGGGACGGGTCATAGCGTTCATCAAAAATCAGACTGGGATTTGCGGACTGAATAATGCGGCGGGCTTGCCGTAAAATTTCATGTATATTGACCTGCTCTGCCCCAGCGGGGTCAACATCACCCAGCTTTTCCATCCGGTCGACTAAGCGCCCAATACGGTCAATTTCCGAGCCGATGAGTTCGATAAGGGCTAAGCCTTCGGAGCTTTCGACATCATCTCGTAATAATTGCGCCGCGCCTTTGATGCCTGCCAATGGATTTTTCAGCTCATGCGCAATCATGCGGCCCATACCCGCCACAACTTGTCCGCCAATTTTTGTGGAACGTGGCTCTCGGCCAACAAACCAAATAGATAGGCCTGTACCGTCCAAAGTTGGATAGGCGGTGAGATGCGCAATATCTTTCTCTTCACTCGCCCCATTCACCCGAATTGCAATATGGCGAGACGTCACAGCAGCTCCCTTGTCTCGGGCATTGCGCGCAATATCGCCCGAATTGGGTTCCGTTTCAAAAATGGACCAGACAATCTTACCCTCGATTTTTCTCAAGGATTTACCCAGCCATTCTTGCGCGGCTTGATTAGCCCAAATCACCTGATCTGTGTCATCAAGCTTAAATAATGGAAACGGCCAATCATCTACTAATGGGGCAAGCGCATCCGTCATGCCGCTTCCGCCTTTTGCAGAAATATGACCGAAAGCGCCTCTGCAACATCGTCAGGATCTAATCCCTGACACACCCTTACGCGCAGCGGGTCGGTGGAGTTTAGCCCAGCGTGATCGCAATATCCCGCGAGGTGTTTCCGCGCGAAACGCACCCCCTTCGCCTCGGGGTAAAAATCTATAATATCGCGGTAATGCGCAACCGCGATGTCAGCTTTTTCCTTAGGACTAATGGGTTCATACACGGTGCCGTCAACCGTGGCGCGGATTTCTAAAATATCCCAAGGCCGACCAATTAATGAGCGCCCCACCATGACGCCTTCGGCTCCCGAAAGGTCTATCGCCTTTAGGGCATCTGACCCGTCAAAAATATCGCCATTCACAAAAACTGGCGCAGCGACGGCCTCGACGACTGGGCGCACGGCGGCCCAATCCGCTTCGCCTTTGTAAAACTGACACCGCGTGCGGCCATGAACGACGAACATAACAATGCTGAGCGCTTCTGCGGCCTTTGCGATTTCAGCGGCGTTCAAACTCTCATGATCCCACCCGAGGCGCATTTTCAGCGTCACAGGTACATCGACTGCCTCAACGACAGACTGGATAATATCTAAGGCTAATTTCGGCTCACGCATCAAAGCTGACCCTGATAAAGCCCCTGTCACCTTTCTGGCAGGACAGCCCATATTTATATCGATTATATCCGCGCCCGCCTCTTCACAGGCTTTTGCGCCCATTGCCATCCAATGGGGATTACGTCCAACGAGCTGGATAGCAAGCGGCTCGACCAATCCCTGTCCCGACGCCTTCGCAATATTCTCTGCATCACCAGCGGCCAGTCTTTCACTCGCCACCATTTCCGAAACCACTAAACCGGGCTCAAACCGTTGCAAGATTTTGCGAAACGGCAAATCCGTCACGCCCGACATAGGCGCGATTAAAACGCGAGAGCGCAAAGCATGCTTGCCGATATGAACAGGGTTTGCCATGACACGTCCTTAGACGCACTTTAAACAGTGCACAATAATTCACCGATTTTCGGACTGTTTATGACATGCACCGCACTGATTTTAGTCGCCGCTGGAAAAGGCACACGGACTGGCTTGGCTATTCCAAAGCAATATCAGACGATTGGCGACAAGAC
>CAZNXP010000021.1:0-15387 GCA_964576955.1 uncultured Algimonas sp. | reverse complement strand
CAAAGGCCGACCGTCCGGTTGTGTTATGAAGTTGGCCGCGCCGTCTTGTCTGCCTCGACAATGGCGCGCTTCCCCTCGCGAGTATGAAGTTGGCCGCCGCCTGTTGTATCAGTGCGTGCGCTTCCCTTCGCGTAGGGCTTTTCTGTGACAAAGCTGTAAGGTGACGTCAAGAGGGAATGACCATAAGCAAAATCCAGAATCTGACGATTGGATTGCACGGGAATGTGTTTTGCCGTTGAGAGTCTTTCCTTTTACCTGCTCAGAATGATAAGGACTACCCTAATGTGGGTTAGAGCAATTTTTGAGGGTATTCACCATGCGAACACTTATTCTCTCTGCCGCAGTTTTGGCCATAGCACCTGCGGCTTTTGCCGAGACGATAACAGGCACGGCTGGCTCTGAAATTGAAATCACTGAATTAGAGACTTTTGACGGTCCATGGGCGATGACAATCTTGCCAGATGGGCGGATGCTCGTAACCGAGCAAAGCGGCAATCTTTGGCTGGTTGGGCGTAGTGGTAAGAAACTCGGTAAGATTGGTAATGTGCCTGACGTGACGGAACGCAATCAAGGCGGCATGGGTGACATTATTCTCGACCCGGATTTTAAAACGAATAAGCGCGTTTATATTTCCTATGTTGAACGAGATGAGAAAGATAACAGCCTCTCTGGCGCCGTTGTTGATAGCGCGACTTTGACAACCTCCACACGCGGCGGTTCGTTAGTTAAGCGCGAGCGTATTTGGACGCAATTGCCAAAAATGACAGGCAATGGACATTATGGTTACCGTTTGGCCTTTAGTCCCGAGAATGCAAAAGATGGCGGCGGTTATCTTTATATCACTTCTGGCGAGCGGCAGAAATTTACGCCCTCTCAAAACATGCAAATGAACTTAGGCAAAGTTGTTCGGATTAATTCAGATGGGACAGTGCCAGAAGATAATCCTTTTGCCGCCCAAGACGGCGTGACGAAACAAATCTGGACACTTGGCCACCGGAATCCGCTTGGCATTGATTTTGACGCAAAAGGGCGGCTTTGGGTGCATGAAATGGGTCCTCGTGATGGAGATGAGCTAAACCATATTACGCGGTCGTCAAATTATGGCTATCCCGTCGTCTCCAATGGGACGCACTATTCGGGTGTGGAAATTCCCAATCATGACACCAACCCTATTTTCAAAGCTCCGGCGGAGTTTTGGGTGCCCGCAATAAGCCCGGCTGGCTTCACGATTTATGACGGAGCGCTCTTTAGTGATTGGCAAGGAGATGGTTTTATCGGAGGCCTGTCTTCTCAGGCACTCATCCGTGTTGAATTTGAAGAGGGTCGCCGCGGTCCTAAAGCAAAAGAGGCCGAGCGCTTTGAATGGGGCAAACGTATTCGCGAAGTGGAAACGGGCTTGGACGGCGCGCTTTATGTCCTTGAGGATAACGATGGGCGCCTATTGCGTATCACGCCAAAATAGAGATTGTTAAATAGCGACGGCGAGCTATGCGCCCGTCTTTTATCTAGCCTTCGAAATTTCTGATTCCGTCCATAATCATTTCCCCCGCTTTTTCGGGACCTTCCCAACCTAGGACTTTCACCCATTTATTGGGTTCAAGGTCTTTGTAATGCTCAAAGAAATGCGGAATGCGGTCTTGCAGCACTTGCGGCAGATCCGTGTAAGTTTTGATATTGTCATAATAGCGCGTTAGGGACCCATGCGGCACAGCTACGATTTTTTCGTCCATACCCGCTTCATCTTCCATGAGCATGACGCCAACGGGCCGCGCCCGTACAACACATCCTGGCATGACGCCGCGATTACCGACCACCATAATGTCGGTCGGATCACCATCTTGCGATAATGTGTGGGGCAGGAAGCCGTAATTACAAGGATAGCGCATCGCGGTGTAGAGAAAGCGGTCCACGAACATCGCGCCAGAGGCTTTGTCCAATTCATATTTTATGGGTTCGCCGCCAAGCGGCACTTCAATGATGGCGTTGACGTCAAAAGGTGGGTTTTCACCCGTCGGAATTTTGCTCATATCCATGGAATATCATCCTTTATTTTCGCAGGCCTGATAGCGCCGCAGCCTATCTTTGCAAGGCTTATGATGTGGAAAGCACAGCAAATAAACCTGACAAAATCATAATAACCCCGATAAGAATGTTGAAAATCCGCCCTGTTCTCGGGTTTTGTAAAAAGCGCCGAATAGATTGCGCTGCATAAGCATAAACGGATAGGCCAAATAACTCCAAAATCGTAACGGTGACTAACATCGTCAAAAATTGCGGGGCGAGCGGGGTATCTGTTTGGAAAAACATGGGCAGCAGCATGCCGAAATAGACTAATGGCATGGGCGAGGTGATTTGCAGTAAGAAGCCCTTTGCATAGAGACGGCCGCGTTTTGGCGCGTCCTGCGGGTCTGGTTCCAATCGCGGCAAAGGGCCCAAAATAACTGAGAGCGCCATCCACCCTAAGACGAGAATGCCGAGGAATTTTAAGGCAAGTGTTGCGCGCGGGTAGATTTCAAATAATGCTGCCGTTCCGCTTGCTGCCAAGACAAGCCAGAATACATTTGCCGAGGCGACACCGAGAGCGGGCAGTAAAGCGGGCTTAAATCCATATCGGAAGGAGGAGGCTAGAACCAACATAACAGCTGGACCGGGCGTTAATCCGCCTGTAAAAAAAAGGGCGACGAGGCTGAGCCAGAGCTCCAATTCCATTATATTTCCAGCCTTAGAAAATTTTTTATCAAGAACGCGCTTGCGCCCTAGCCGTCTAGACATCATTTGTCACCTGATGGAAGACCAAATTGACCCGCAAACCGCAAGCAAAGAGGATACGCCTCTCCAGAGCGTTTTAGAACAAGTTGCCGCGACCTTGGACGGGGGCGCCTCTGTTGATCTGAAAACCGTTGTTGAAGCCTTTGGGAATCGTTCTTTCGGGCCGATTATGATTTTATGCGGCCTGTGTATGATGACGCCTTTAGGGGCTCTGCCGGGCATACCGCCAGCCTTTGGCGTGATTGTTATCGTCTTTGCTCTCCAGCTCTTATTTCGGCGCAAAACACCTTGGATGCCCGAAATTTTGCGTAAGGTGAAAATCCCAGCGGATAAATTGTTGAAGGTACAGAAAAAGGTTCAGCCCGTTTTAGCAAAGATTGACGGTGTTATTCGTCCGCGATTGAAATGGGCCGCGACAGGTCCGATGCAGGTTTTGATTTCAGTCTTTGCGATAATTCTATCATTGACCTTTTTCCCGCTTGGCATGCTGCCTTTTGGTGTCGTGGCACCCGCCACGATCATACTTTTATTTGGGCTAGGAATTACGGCGCGCGACGGCGTTTTAACGCTTTTAGGTCTAGGGCTTAGCTTAGGCGTATTTATAGGCGTTGGTTTCTTACTGTTTTAATCGCGCTATTTCCTCTGCCTCATATTCGTAAGGTTCTGAATGAATGGATTCTGAACGCTGGAGTCGAGCAAGCGTGAACTTAAGCCTCCGTTAAGTCTATCGGATTAGCTTTGATTAGAAACAGAAATTCCACATAAAGGGTGCCCCCATGTTTATTCGTAAATTTTCTATCTTGGTTCTGTCTGCCGCGGTGCTTGCCTCGGCTGTATCGGCGCAAGCTTTAACGGCGACCCAAAAGGTTGAAAAAGAGATCTCAGTTCAAAATGCGGATGGCTCAACCCAAACACGGCTTGTCAGTGCTGAGGCAGTCACGCCGGGTGAGAAGATCGTCTATACGGTCGCTTTCACAAATGATTCAGCAGAAGCGGCGACAGATATTGTCCTCGCCATGCCTGTGCCGGCTGATGTGCGTTACCTCGAAGGTTCGGCTGATCGCCCTGGTGCGATCGTGAGATATTCGACGGATGGTGGTTCGTCTTTTATTGAGCGCAGTGCGCTTGTATTACCTGCCGTTGGCGGCGGAACCCGCGCTGCAAGTGTCGATGATATTACTCATATACAATGGCGTATCGCTGGCCCTGTGGCTGTTGGGACAAGTGATGAGGTCAGTTTTAAGGCGCGCTTACGCTAAGCCTCTCACATCTCTAATGTCATGAAGCCGCGATAAAATTATCGCGGTTTTTTTGTATAAAAATTCAATCACACTTGCAGTTTGGATGGTTGAGCCCAGCACAACTCAGCCCATAGGTCTTCGTGTTTCGAGTCAATTAAGGATAAATTAAAAAATCTTTGGTTGTGGACCTTGGAGTTCTTAAGAATATTTTTCTTTTTTAAAACACGAAATAAAAATACAGGTTTTTTTGGTTAAAAATATATGAGTATTGTTGTCGTATAATTGATTTAAATCATTGTTATACAACACTTATTTTACCTAAATGTGAGATGAACGCGAGTTTGTTTGCTCTTGATTAACCATGCTGCTTGGCATCCATTTAACTATCATTTCATATTGTCATTCCCATCAACTAACCTTTGGAACTAAAAAAATGACAAAATGCAAATTAATCAAAGGGTTGTTGGGGGCCAGTGCTCTGACAGCCTTTTCAGCAGGAACTGCCTTTGCGCAGACACCACCCGCAGCGAATGGCTTTACGGAAGCTGGGACTACTGTTTCTAACACATTCACTTTGAATTATGACGTGAACAACACGCCGCAAACTCAAATCAACAATATTGGGAACGCGACAGAGTTTAATGTTGACCGTCTCGTAAATGTAAACGTTCTCAACACAGGCCCCACATCAGTTATTTCGGGTCAATTCGATGCGCTCTTACCCTTCGTGGTGACAAACCTTGGTAATGATACGCACGCCTATGAACTCGGCTTTGAACAAGGTACCGCCAGTGATGATTTTGATCCACTTGCGCCA
The DNA here is from genome assembly GCA_964576955.1 of uncultured Algimonas sp. Classification (GTDB taxonomy): domain Bacteria; phylum Pseudomonadota; class Alphaproteobacteria; order Caulobacterales; family Maricaulaceae; genus Litorimonas. Next base: position 10,560 of record CAZNXP010000021.1, on the reverse strand, counting down.
AGTGCGATTGATGAAATTATCTTTTATGATCAGGCTGCTGCTGGTACTGATGGTATATTGACGGAAGCTGAACGGGCTGTTGCCACACCAACAGTTTATGATCTAGCATCAGGCGATGTACCAGTTTTAGCTCCTGATGAGCGCGTCTTTGTTTTTGTCCGTCAAAATATTCCGACTGGACAAAACGACACTGACGACGGTGGAATTGTGCTTTATGCCGACACTCAAACAATCACGAGTGCAGCTGGCGCGGCTTTGACCTTTGTCGAAACGACGGCTGATACTGACGGTAACAATACAGCCGACGCACTTGAAGTTGAAAACGTACTGGCTGACGAAAATGGTCCAGCCTCAACGACAAATGACGACGATTTAGATGGTGCGCATTCTGCTATTGGCTTCTACATCGTAGAAAACCCAAATGTCACGGCGACCAAAGAAGTCTATGGCGTAACAGGAGCTCCAGGCGCATGTGATCCTATTCCAGCGGCGGCTAGATATGCGGCTGCGATTACCGATTCAGAGTATTTCATACCAAATAGCTGTGTCGAATATGTCATTGAAGTCAGAAATGACGGTTCAACAGATGCCACAAATATCGATTTGACAGATGTTTTACCCGATAATCTGACATTCCATGAAGCTGACGTTAGAGGGGACCTTGTCTTACCTACGACAGTTCCAGTGGGCAATTTGTCAGCTCCGTCTGCGGGTGACGAATGTGATGGAACCAATACAACGTGTAATGTCGAATTAACGAACGCGACATTGGCAGCGGGAACTGTTGGTTGGCTCGTTATTCGGGCAACCATCTACTAGAACGCTAGTTCAGGTTTTTTTTGATTGCGCCGTCGTTCAGTTCTGAACGGCGGCAATATCAAGGTTATAAAGATTGAAATCTGTCGATTAGCCGACGGAATTTTCAGACATGCCTTTTCAAAACCCGACTAGTTTTTCGGATTGCCCCCGCAATAAATGAAAAACGCTCATCCACATATCTCTGGACTGTTAGTCTTCGCCGCCACCGCTTGGGTTGGCTCGGCACCGATTGCAGCTGCGCAAGATGATTTGACCGTCCGCAACTTTGGGACGGAAGTCGTTAATGTTGCGACCATGAGCTATACGGCCGGCGAAGATCGGCGTACGGTTGGAACAGGCGCCGCTGTATTTGTCATACGGCCACCAGACTCGCCAGCGGTCATTGAATTTTTTCGATACGCGCCGACCGCGGATGATCCGATTTTTAGACAAATTAATGGGACTGACTTTTCGCCTTCAGGTGAATTAAGCGGACCCTTTGTTAATCCGCCAGGGTCGCAGACGGCTCCGTTAAGTTCGCTTGGCGGGACCACCCGTATTGATCTCTCCTCAGAGATTCCGCTGATACCCGCCACAACTTATTTGGCCGGCGAACTTATGTTTGTCCGTGTGATAGACACGGGTCAAAATCTAAACAGCAATGAAATTGAAACCGTAGTGGTTACGATTGAAGCGAGTAATGGCGACGTCATTACCTTGCGTCTTTATGAATCCGGTCCAGATACGGGCGAATTTTTCGCCTTTTTACCCTCAACGCCCGAAGCGGTTGATACAACTGATGGCATCATCAGCGCGGGCGGGAATACGCAGCTGACGGCGACTTATGTAGATATATTTGACAGCACAGATGTGACTGTCGATACTGCTTTTTTAAACCCATCTAACAGCGTTTTTTCTACAGCGGATGGTGAGCGGTTAGATGACGCCATTATCACGCTCGTCAATATTGACACAGGCACGCGGGCCAACGTCTTTGGTGTGGATGGTTTTTCCACCTTCCCAGCTGAAGTGATCTCAGGCGATGATGTCGTCGATGAGGCCGGATTGGCCTATATCAATAATCTTGGTCAGTTTAACTATCCGGTCGTGGAGCCCGGAACTTACCGTATCGAGGTTGAGCCGCCAGAGGGTTATAATTTCGCGTCAATTATACCAGAAAGCGATTTGATTGAATTTGGCGCGGAAGAAGGATTTGTTATCACCGCCGCGTCCTTGGGTGAGACCTTTACTGTAACCGAGACTGGGCCTCTGCGGTTTGATATTCCGCTTGATCCTGAAAGCGAAATTATTCTGACCAAGACGGTCGATCGTAGCACAGCTGATGTCGGTGATTACGTCAATTATACGGTCACAATTCAAAATTCAGGTAATTCCGCTTCAGCCGTGGACCTCTATGATACGCTGCCGATTGGCTTTCGTTATGTACCTGGGACCACGCGTATAGAGTCCATTCCGTCTGAAGACCCAGATGTTTCTGAAGATGCGACGCTTTTGACTTTTGATATGGATGCTCTCGCGCCAGGTGAAACGATTACCTTAAATTATGCATTACTTATCGGCCCTGGTGCGCATTTAGGCGATGCGGTCAATGAGGCGGTTGTACTCGATCCCCTGCTGCAGCCGCTTTCTAATGTTGCGCGTGCGGGCATTACTTTGAGGGAAGATTTACTCCGCTCAACCAGCACAATTATTGGCCGGGTGACGGAACAAAGCTGTGACGGTGATGCGGATTGGGCGCGCCCGATTGGAAAAGGTATTGGCGTTGATGGCGTCAGGCTCTACATGGAAACGGGCGCTTATGTTGTGTCGGATTCTGACGGCTTATTTCATTTCGAAGGCGTAAGCGAAGGCACACATATTGTTCAAGTCGATGAAGAAACTTTGCCCAAAGGTTTCGAATTGATGACATGTGAAGAAAACACGCAATATGCGGGTGCGAATAATTCCAAATTTATAGACGTCCAAGGCGGCGGCATTTGGCGAGCAAATTTCTATCTGAAACAAACGGGTGAAGTCGAAGAAATTGTCGAAGAAAAGCAGTTTAGTGATTTAACCGAACATCTCGAGTTTGATGGTCGGTGGTTAAATGAACAAGACGATACGCCGGAATGGGCCTATCCGTCTCCCGACCGCACGCCGTCTATCCCGTCTACACATATTGGCATTAAACATGGCGATGGTCAGAGAGTAAAAATACGATTGAATGACCGGGATATTGCGGGGTATTATTTCCAAGGAGCAGATACGAGCGCAAATGGAGACGTTCAGATTTCGCGCTGGCGGGGTTTACCGTTGCAAGATGGCCGCAATGTCTTTCTTGCGGATGTGCATAATCCAGACGGAACGTTAGCCCAGACCATTCGCAAAGAAATTTGGTTCGTTAAAGATATCGCCCGTGCAACGGCTGTTCCCGATCAATCGATTTTGGCGGCTGATGGCCGCACCTCGCCTGAAATTGCTATTCGTCTAGAAGACCAATCTGGCCGTCCGGTCCATGCAGGCCGTATTGCCCGGGTGAATTTGGAACAGCCTTACCGTCTTTTGGATGCAGCAGGTGATAACCGCTTGAGAGAGCAGACAGAGACTTTAATTTCGCCGCTTTCAAATCGGCGCGAATTTAGTGTTGGACGTGACGGCATCTTACGCGTGCCATTAGAGCCGACATTGAAAACCGGCAAGGTGACCGTGATTGTCACATTGGATACGGGCCGCGAAGTTCCAATTTATATGTATCTGGAGCCTGAACAACGCGATTGGATTCTCGTTGGTCTCGCAGAAGGCTCCGCGGCTCTGCAAGATGTTGAGGGGAATGTGAATGCCTTTGCGGGTGATGCGGATGATGTTGTCACAGATGGGCGGATTGCGTTTTTTGCTAAGGGCATGATTAAGGGCAATTGGCTCATGACGCTTGCCGTGGATACGGATAAGAGCCGGGGCAATCGCGACGCCGCTTTTCAAGGCGAGATTGATCCTAACGCATATTACACACTTTACGGTGACCAAACCTTCCAAGAGTTTGAAGGCGTTTCCCGCTATCCGCTTTTTGTGAAACTTGAAAAACGTCAAGCCTATGCTTTATTTGGTGACTTCGACACCAATGTCACCGAAGGCCGTTTGACGAGCTATAACCGTAAACTCACGGGCCTGAAGGCTGAATATATTGGCGATAATTTGCAAGTTCTTGGCTTCGCAGCTGAAACGAACCAAGGTTTCGTAAAAGATGAAATTGCGGCTGAAGGACTTTCGGGACCTTACCGTTTGTCCAATGATCGTATTTTGCCGCAATCGGAAGAAATTACGGTTGAAACGCGTGATCGCGTCCGGCCCGATATTGTTTTGGAAACAAAAACCCTTGTTCGTTTTCTCGACTATACATTGGATTATTTTACGGGCGAGCTCATTTTCCGCCTTCCAGTTGATGCCACGGATGCGGATTTCAATCCAAATGTTATCATTGTAGATTATGAAACCTCAGAAGATGCTGAGCGCAATATTACGGCTGGCGGCCGTGTGCAGGGTCAAATCTTAAATGACCGCGTTCAAATTGGGTCGAGTTTTACACATGAAAATGGCAGCGCTTTGGCGGCTGGTGTGAAGTCTAATCAAATTGGTGTCGACGTCATTGCACAGGTCACGGATTCTACCGAAATCCGAGCTGAATATGCCGTGACGGATCAGTCTAATGATGGTGAAGGTGTGGCGGATGCAAAGCTATTAGAGATTGTGCATACGTCCGAATCTATTCTTGCCGAGGCTTATTACCGCGAAGAAGATGGCGGGTTTGGATTGGGTCAACGCAATTCAAATACGAATGGCGTTCGTCGTTATGGCGCACAAGGTTCGATTAAAGTACGTGAGAACCATGATTCTGAGACAGGTCGCCGCTCTACAAGTCACCTAGACGCTGAAATTTACCGTGAAGAGAATCTATCGACGGGTGATACGCGGACGAGCGGCGAAATTTTAGCCTCTCATGACGGTACAAAATTAGACGTCTCTGGCGGACTGCGCCTGACAAGAGATGATCTTGTCACTGGTGATGACCGGACCTCGCTCTTGGCGGTTGCGCGGGCCTCCTATGACATTAGCCAGCATGGCCTAACCGTACAGGCATCGGCTGAAACACCGATTGACGGCGAAGACGGCGTCTCTAATCAGCCTCAAAGATTAAGTTTTGGGGTCGATAAACGGGTTGGAAATTTTGCAACGATTAACTTGCGTCATGAAATTTTGAATGGCGGTGGCCAGCGCTCTGGCAACACAACATTAGGCGTATCTGCGACGCCGTGGTCAGGCGGAACAGCAACCGTTGCAGCTGATAATTTATCAAATGAAAGTGGCCGCCGGATCGGGGCAACTGTTGGCTTGGATCAATCTGTTCGTATTACGGAAAAGATTTCAGGACAGTTCGGCGTAAGAGGGCGGAGACTAGTACGCCAAGAAGCAGATTTTTTCGAAGTGTCACCAGACGATGTGATCTCTCCATTTGAAGAGAATGAAGACTTCCAATCCATCTATGCTGGCTTGGCCTATCGAGATACAAAAATGAGCTCATCTGCGCGGGTTGAGCTGCGAGATAATGACGATGATCAAACTTGGGTCTTCTCTGGTTCAGCGACACGTGAGCTATCTGATAAATTTTCTCTAGCGGCGACAGGACGCGGGCGGATTTCTGAACCCTCAGGTGACCCAGAATCAGATAAGTTGTTTGAAGCGCGAATTGGCGCCTCATGGCGTCCGCGCAATGAAGACACAGTCATTTTCAATCGATTTGATATTGTCAACGCGCAGCCCCTATCTGGAATCAACACGACCAAGCTCGTAAACAATGCAGCTATGAATACAGTAATATCAGATCGCTGGCAGCTTTCGACAAATGTCGGAACAAAATATACCAAAACAGATATTGGCGATCAGACCGTTTCAAATTGGACGCATCTCGTTGGCGGCGAAACCCGCTTTGATGTCACTGAGAAGATCGATATTGGACTGCGCGGCTCATTCTTGACCAATAAAGACGTAGGAACCTCTTACGCTTGGGGGCCTAGCATTGGTGTGTCTCCTATAGAAAATGTTTGGATTAGTGCAGGCTATAATGTCCAAGGCTATAAAGATGATGATTTTGAAGCCGCTGAATATTCTCGAGAAGGGGCCTATTTGCAGCTTCGCCTGAAGTTTGATCAAAACACGGCCAGTGGATTACTGCGCCGCCTTAGCCCGTCAGCGGAATAATTTAGGGCCCCAAGAGGCACCTTAATCATCCAAGGCTCGGCCCAAATAAGTGTAAAGTTCTGGCAATAGACTAGGATCACCCACAGCGACGACGCGCCCGCCATTGGCCGCGCTTCCGCCTTCCCAATTGGTGAGCTGGCCGCCAGCCCCTTCCACAATCGGAATGAGGGCGCGTACATCGCAAGGCTTCATGCCGGCCTCGATAATTATATCCATGCGGCCTTCTGCGAGAAGTCCGTATCCTAAAGCATCTAAACCGAGGCGCATAAATTTTGCCCTGGTTCCAATGATTTTAAAGGCCGCTAATTCTCCGGGTCGAAACATACCGAAGGGCGCTGTGCAGCCCAATATGCTGTTTCGAATTTCTGAACATGGGCTCGTTTCTAACGCGTCTATAGAATGGCGGGGCCGCTCAACCCAAGCGCGGCGGGTCGTTTCATCGGTTCGGCCCATGTAACGGGTCTCGAGCGCCGGCAGATCAATCATGCCTAAAACAGCCTCACCCGCGTGGGATAAAGCGATCAGCGTGCTCCAAACCGGAACGCCCGCAACAAAGGCGCGCGTGCCGTCTATCGGGTCTAGCGTCCAAGAAAACGCATTTGTACCTCTGTGATCTGGCCGCTCTTCACCTTCAATTGAATCGTCGGGGAAAGCCTCTCGGATAGAGGCCCGTAACGCGTCTTCTGCATCAATATCAGCCTGCGTGACGGGATCATAATCATGGCCCGAGGCCTTATTCTCTACCCCTTGCGGGTTAGCGAATAGGGGCAGGGTAATGCCGCGCGCAACGCAGGTTAATTCCTCAAAATGTTTGAGCCGCTTATCGATTTCATCTGATAGGTCCATAACTGCGGAGCTATCAGTCAGATAAGTAGCTGTCTATTGCGCAACTAACCGCAATTTGGGTTTATTTGCTTGTTCCAGCGATTTTGCCAAATCGAGCAAATGCTTCCGAGGGCCATCATCCATCGCATAATAAGCTCTCACAAGATCCATGGTTTCTTTGCGAGATAAGACATCCGGCGCGATCACATCAGGATCAGTTTCACCTGTGAGCGGATCATGCGATCCGAGACCCTCATAAAAATATTGGATTGGCACGGAAAGAGCTTCCGATAATTCGAACAAACGCGCGGCTGATACCCGGTTCGCTCCGCATTCATATTTCTGAATTTGTTGAAACCGGATGCCGACCTCTTCGGCAAGTGTTTGTTGGGTGAGTCCCAAAAGACGGCGGCGGCGGCGTAGGCGCTTGCCAACATGTAAGTCAATATCACTGGTCATAACGAAATTCCCGCAAAGCTATTGTTTATTCGCTTATGAGGAGAGCAAGTCGCGTGCCAAACTTTCGCCCGTTGCGGGAAAAAAGCACTATATCTACTGTGCGGCTAAATCTTGAGGCATGGCTGAGGTGACAATGTCTTGCGTAATATTGCGCAAATCTTCGGTCAGCCTGACGTAACCCGTCTTTGGTGCGAGGGTCACAGGATTAACATATAAGTCTCGGTTAACTTCAATTTGAATGGCTTCGACGCCTTCATCTGGCCGTCCATAATGCGATGTCGTATAGCCGCCCGCATAAGGATAATTTATACCGACACTATATCCAGCGTCTGAGAAAAGCCTATGGAACAAGGCGAGTGTATCAGGATGACATGATGTTCCAAACCTATCGCCCAGAATTATGTCTGGACGGCGTGAACCCATGGGCGCAAATCCCGGCATAGAGTGGCAATCGACAAGTAAGGCTCGGCCAAATCGTTGCTTAGATGTGATGAGTAATTCACGCAAAGCAGCATGATAGGGATGGTAAAGTGTCGTCAATCTTCTCCTCACATCCGCAATTGTAGGCAATCGGTTATAGATGGCAATATTTTCGGAAAGATATGTCGGCACGACGCCAAGGCCTGCTGCGGCTCGCGATGTGGAGGATTGCGCGATGTCTTCTTCGTTAATTTCCTCCCAATGTGGCGGTAATTCGCTCGCATCCCTATTCACATCCACAATAACCCTAGGAAAGAGCGCGCGAATGAAGGGCGCGCCCGCGTCGACGGCGCTGTGAAACAAATGATCTACAAAAATATCTTCATTGCGGCGTAATTGATGGGCTGACACCTTTACGCGGGCCAGGAGGCTGGGCGGATAAATAGCGCCGGAGTGCGGTGAGGCGAAAATGACGCCTCCGCGCCAATCGGCTGGGTTCAGCACCTCATGCCCCTTGCCAAAGGGATTCAAATCTTCGGGTATTGTTTTCTTTCTAAATCGCATATTTATCAGCTATAACCCTTAAAACTTGCCCCGTCCTTAGACATTTTTAAGTTTGCGGGGTTACGAGAGTGCATATTGGCCAGTTCATTGCATTATAAACGGCCAGACCCAGAATGAAACATGACTAGGACATGCAATTATGGCCACTATTCTATATGCGGAAGATGACGATGGAATGCGGCGGTTTTTTGAAAAAGCGCTCGAAAAAGCGGGTCATCATGTCATTGCTTGTGCTGATGGCGACCGCGCGCTGAGGGCTTTGAAATTTGCGGATGGGGCCTTTGACTTACTCCTAACTGATATCATGATGCCGGGTATTGATGGTATTGAGCTGGCCAAACAGGCCGAAATTCTCTCACCTGGGATTAAAATCATGTTCATCACGGGGTTTGCGGCTGTGGCGATGAGCGAACAGGACGTCAATAATCAAACCGTATTATCCAAGCCTGTTCACCTGCGGCAGCTCGTTGACGAAGTTGACCGCCTGATTGCGGCTTAAAGCCTCTTATAAAATGAAATAAGCGGGCTGTGATTGCGTCGGTATTAGGGCTTGCCACTCTGATAGACCTTGCGTATATCGCCGTTTCCCGAATGCGGATAGCCCTAGGCTAAACGCTTCAACGTTCAGGTTTGGACGGGCGATTAGCTCAGCGGGAGAGCACTACATTGACATTGTAGGGGTCACTGGTTCAATCCCAGTATCGCCCACCAAACTGGTGAATTTTTCAAAACAGACTTTAAATATCTATATGGCTATGTGATACCTCATACAGGGCTTTGACCTGGTTAATATCCCAGTCAACTGGCGCGTGTGTAATACCGACTTTAGGATTTTAATGACTGGATTTTCCCGTCTCTATAAACATTCGATAAAAAGACTGCTAACATCCGGTTCCCTGGATGAAATTCTTCATATGGCTAAAATTACGCCGGTGACGCCTGATGGGGATGTGGCATTTTCAGCTTTTCAGAACCGTATTTTTGAAGATATTTTCCCAGATTTTACTTATGAATTTTCTACGATAAGTCAGATGAAATTATCGGCAAAAGGAGACATTCAGGACATTTCAACTATTTCCTGGAATTTGCCGGATGGGTGTTTGGAAAATTATATGGAACACGCTCATTTAGATACCTTATCGCCGATGGTTTATGCCAATCCAGGACGTGCTCTTAATTATACGCATGTTTGCCGCGCTGAGCGCATCGAAGACTATGCATTTTTTGTCCATCATTGCCTAAAATTTGGAATTCATCAGGCTATGTCAGTCGGGTTTTTAAAACCGGGTCATGAGAGTACTTATCTGTCTTTTGATTATATGGGCGATGAAGATAATGCGGACTGGGTGTTTTTCGACCATAGTAAAATTGAACTGGCGTCATTTCCTTTTGCGTTGGCTTGGTTTTTTCGCTTCGGGGTTTTTGATGAATTACGATTGAAGAAGATGTTCTTGTTACTTTCCGGGTTGACTGAGAGCCGTTTGCTGAACTTACGGAAATATATAAATTCTCCGCTGCAGAGCTTTGATCAGCAGGCGGCAGATTTAGGCATTACGGCCAGTACGCTGAAAGAGGACCTCGCGACAATCCGCGACAAAACGATATTAAAGCTCGGCCTAAAAACCGACCCAACCCGCAATACGCCGACGCGGTTGCTAGATCAGCACTATGGATTCCTTAGCCTGTTGAGAGATCATACGTTAGAATTATCGGAACCTTTATACTGACGTCATAGCGTCGAGACAATCCATTCGGAGACCATGGATTTGGACAGATATTCTGATCTCATATCTGGAGACAGGCTGTCAAAATTTGCTACGGTCCCAGTGCACCTGTCAGCCCCGCATAGGCATTTTTCCAATATCCAATTTGAGTTTTCCGAACATCTATAATCCCATGTGAGTTGTTCGCCTTTCGCAATATCTCTAACGGCAAAAATCTCTGTCAGATTGCGAATGCCGCAATTGGGATTGCAAGAATGGCAGAGGCAATGGGCAAGTCCCTTATAGCCAAAAACAAACTCCCGGGGGCCAACTTGAATGGCGTGATCGCGCATGATGCTGGGCAGGCCCAATGCCGTGTCGGATAGATATGTTTCCCCGGTGAAGACAGCAATGCGTGTTCCTGCAGCAATGTTTTGTTTGGCGAAGGCGGCCAATCCCAATCCCTTTTGTGGCGTCACGATTACGGCGGTGTGATCGGTAGGTTGGGATATGTAATATTGGGTTCGATATTCCCGGG
>CAZNXP010000020.1:0-15456 GCA_964576955.1 uncultured Algimonas sp. | reverse complement strand
CACGCCCATTGCAATTCTGACGATGACAAAGCCGAGGCTAGCGGCGCCGAGTAAGGCTAAGTAGCTCATTGGTTAGGATATACTCACTATGGCAGCTTCAATAAGCTTTAAATCGCCTTGCCGAGACAAGCTGTGATCCCCGCCGCTGACGAGTGTATATGTGACATTAGCCGAGGTGAGCCTATCAATGAGCTGTTTAGAATGGGTCCAAGGCACAACACTATCTTCGAGGCCTTGCAAAATACGCACGGGGCAGGAGAGCTCTATCGGCGCATCCAAGATTTGCCGCGCGCGGCCATCTTCAATCAAGGCCTTAGAATAGGCATAGGGCTCATCATAGCCTGACGGCTCATAGACCACGCCGTCATTTTCTAGGGCTTTTATTTGTGCTTCGCTCCAGCCTGCGACGGTGAGTTTTTCAGTAAAATCGGGTGCAGGATTTATGAGCACGAGACCGGCTACGCCCGCTGGATTTGCCAATGCCGCCAAAAGGGCCGCCCAACCTCCCATAGAGGAGCCGATTAAAACGACAGGCCCGCCGCAAAGCTGCTCTTGGACAGCTCCAATATCTGCGGCCCAGCGGGACATGGTGCCGTCAATGAAATCCCCGCTGCTTTGCCCATGTCCAAAATAATCAAAACGGATAAAACCCCGCCTCTTTGATTTGGCCCAGCCATGTAAATGGACCGCTTTGGAGCCTTCCATATCGGATTTCAGCCCGCCGCACCAAATTAAGGTCGGTCCAAAGCCCCCCGTTTTCTCATAGGCAATGCGCTGTCCATTAGATGTTGTGAGAAATTCGGGCATTTTTCATTCGCTTCGTTTAAGGAGACAATATGAATGTGCTGCAAATTTTGCCAGAGCTCAATGCCGGAGGTGTTGAACGGACTGTTTTGGAAACCACAGAGGCCTTGGTCGCGGCGGGTCATGGCGCCCATGTGTTGTCCAATGGCGGGCGGCTAGTCGCTGAACTCAAAGCCATGGGCGGTGTGCATCATCTGGTAAATATTGGCTCGAAGAATATTCTGTCAGTACCCTCGCGGATTGCGGGTCTGCGCCGCCTGATTGCGGAGCAGAACATAGATATTGTCCATGCGAGATCGCGCGCGCCGGCGTGGCCCGCCATGTTTGCGGCGCGGGCAGAGAAGGTCTCATTTGTGACGACCTATCACGGCATATATAATGCGCGCTCAGCTCTTAAACGCGGCTATAATTCTGTCATGGCGAAAGGCGATGTCGTTATCGCCAATTCCAATTTTACCTGTGATAATATCATCCGTGAACATGGCACTAGCCCTGACAAGATTACGGTCATTCCGCGCGGTGTGGATATGCAGCTTTTTGACCCGCGGAAATTTACTGCGGAGGATGTGAAATCCAAACGCCGTAGATGGGGCGTAGGAGATGAGATGCAGCTCGTTTTGTTGCCGGGACGATTGACCCGCTGGAAAGGGCAGTCTGTGGCGATTGCGGCTTTGTCCCATTTGGCGGAAGAGACACATCTTGTTTTACTAGGGGATGCTCAAGGCCGTGAGGCCTATGTTGCGGAGCTTAAGGCGCAGGTTCAGAGCTTGAATTTGACACAGCGCGTGCATTTTCCGGGTCATGATACGCATGTCGCAGCCGCCTTTTTCGCAGCCGATATTGTGATTTGCCCCTCCACAGACCCAGAAGCTTTCGGGCGGACAGCGGCCGAAGCGCAAGCGATGGGACGCCCCGTGATTGCCGCTGACCATGGCGGCGCAGTTGAGGTTGTTGTCCACGGCGTGACGGGATGGCGCACGCCGCCAGGGGATGCGGCCGCCCTCGCTAATGCTATTCTGGCAGTTGATGATTTGACGGGCGTTTCAGGCGCGCGGGAGCGTATTAGCGCGAAATATTCCAAAACTGCGCTGCAAAACGCGCTTTTGGGTGTCTATGCGGATTTGATGAAACCTATGCTAAAATGAGGGGTTTCACTTGAATATGCGCAATAAAACCGCCATATCGCCCTTTGAGATTAAACGATTGTAACAACCTTAGGAGAACCCCAATCGCTAGAAGACCCCTTTCGGCCCAACCTGCCAAAAAACCCAAAGGCCCGCGCATCAACCGCGACATTACCGCCGATAATGTCCTGCTCATTTTGGCCGATGGTGAAAAACGTGGAACCGTTCCTCTCAATGAAGCTTTAGCTGCCGCCCGTGATGCTGGACTCGACCTTGTCGAAGTGGCCCCGGGACTGACACCCGTTTGCAAGGTGCTCGATTACGGTAAAATGCGCTTTGAAAATCAAAAGAAAAAGGCGGCAAACCGGAAGAACCAGCGCACACAAGCGTTGAAAGAAATCAAAATGCGTCCAAATATTGATGTGCATGACTATGAAGTAAAAACCAAAGCCATGCGGAAGTTCTTTGACCGCGGTGATAAGGTGAAAGTCACGGTGCGTTTTAGGGGGCGTGAAATGGCCCATATGGACCGGGGTATGGATCTTCTGGCCCGCGTGAAAGAAGACTTCGTTGAAGATTGCAAAGTTGAATTTGAACCAAAAACTGAAGGCCGTCTGATGACCATGGTGCTGGCGCCCAAGAATAACTAAAATTTATTTTAGAGCCTATTGGAAAGCCGGGTTATTTAGCCCGGTTTTTTTATGACAATAAAAGACGTTCGGTCACGGCATTTAAAACCAGCCGTCCGTTCGGCGTGGCGCTCAATCTATCCCCCTCTTGTATTAAAAGCTTATCCTCAATGAGATAGCGAAGCTCGGATGAGTTAAGCTTAGAGGCGGATAAGGACTCGTAACGCGAGAGAGATATTCCTTCTTTAATCCGTAGCCCCATAAGCAGGTATTCTGCCGCCCATGCCGGGCCGTCTAAATTTTCCAAAATATCAATACCTGTCCCCGAAGCTGTAACAGCTTTAGCATAGGCGGCTGGGGTTAAATGGGTTATGGTCGCTTGGCGTTGATTATCTCGCGTTAGTCTTCCATGCGCGCCCGGACCTACGCCGACATAATCGCGCCCGCGCCAATAGGCGAGATTATGCTGCGACTGATGACCTGCTTTGGCGAAATTTGAGACTTCATAATGATTTAAATTTGACGCCGTTAAAACCGTTCGAACATACTCATAAAAATCAGCGGAAAGTTCCGCACTGACGGCCCGTATCTGTCCGCGTGTCTCGGCTCTCGCGAAAGCGGTGCCGTCTTCAATGGTCAATTGATAGGTTGAGATATGGGGCGTACCCGCCTCCAATAAGACGGAAAGGTCAATGTCAAGCTCTGCTTGGCTTTGCCCCACCCAGCCAAAGATCAAATCCGCCGAGACACTTGGAAATATCTCTAAGGCAAGGTCTAAGGCTTTACGCGCTGCGCCGCCATTATGGTCGCGGCCAAGGAAAGCTAAAGCCTCGTCATTAAAACTCTGCACGCCTAAGGACATTCGGTTTAATCCTGCCGCATGATAATCACGCCAAATATCAGCATTCATTTCATGCGGATTGGCTTCAAGTGCGATTTCTATATCGCCAAAGCCCCAAAGCCTCTCGACCGTTTCTATCACGGCGGCAATCTGCGCCGCCGTCATTAAAGAGGGCGTCCCGCCGCCAAAATGAATTGAGGTAACGTCGCGCGGGCCAGACAGCTCCCGCCAATGTTCGAGGTCCGCTAAAATTGCGGGCAGAAGGGCGGTGTCATTTTTGCGCTTATAAACATTGAAGTCGCAATAGGGACAGATACGCGCGCAATAAGGCCAATGAATATAGACCGCGAGCTTATCCATTTTATTGCGGGAATTGGTTCGCTAAGAATTTCGCAAAGGCATCGGCGCGGTGACTAATGGCATGTTTCGCCGCGGGTTCAATTTCTGCAAATGTGCGGGTTTCGCCGATTTGTTGAAACATCGGATCATAGCCAAAGCCTTTATGACCGCGCGGCGGCCAGATCATCTCGCCGTCTACCGTGCCTTCATAAACTTGTGTCTCGCCGTTCGGCCAGGCGAGACATAGCGCGCAGATAAATTGCGCCCGGCGGTTATCACTGTCGCCTAGTTGATCATTCACATGCCACATCGCCATGTCGAAATCGCGGCGCTGTCCATAGGTTTCCTGCTCGATGCGCGGCAGCTCAGCCCAGCGCGCGGCATATATACCGGGGTCTCCGCCCAGCGCCTCAACGGCCAAACCGCTGTCATCAGAGAGTGCCGGCAATCCGGAAACCGTCGCGGCGGCAAGGGCTTTCAGCTTGGCATTGCCTGAAAATGTTGTTTCGGTTTCTTCGGGCTCTGGCAGGTTCAGCTCCGCCGCGCTCACAGTCTCTAATCCAAAGGGCCGCAGCAGATCGCGAATTTCTCTGACTTTGCCCTCATTATGAGAGGCAACGACAATTTTCGTTCCGGCTATGAGTCTGTTTTCTGTCATGTCAGGCGACTTAAGGGGCTCTTTGCGTGGGAGCAATGCTTGCATGTGGCGAATTATTGTTTATCAATAAGGTAATGATGACCGATGTAGAATTAGATGCGCCATCTAAAGCGCCAATGGCCAAAATGCTCTCCGTGATTTTAATCTTTGGGCAGGTGTTTTTAGCCATCGGTGTCGTTTGTTTATTTATCATGGCTGTCGTCATGCTTATTCCTAGCGATTTTCGTACAGGGCTAATCGAAGATTTACCAGAAACGGTGAAGGTCTCTACCTTTGCGGGTCAATGCCTGGCAGCCGTTGTGAGTGCTACGGTATGGTTTTTTGTTCTCGGGCTCTTAAGACATGTTGTGAATGCAGTCATTCACGGCGACCCATTCTTACCCGAGAATGTCTCTCGTCTGCGGACAATTTGGATTTTGATCGCGGCGACAGAAGTTTTTCGTATGATTGCGTCATTTGCAATGGGCAGTGCAGGAGATGCTGAATCGGGGAAAATTCTGGGTATTCGTCTCGGAACTTGGTTTCTTATTTTTGTTATTGCGGCCATCTCCGAAGCCTTTCGTCATGGCGCAGCTCTTCGGGCTGAGCAGGAACTGACGATCTGATGACGATTAAAGTGAAACTCGACCGCGTCTTGCTCGACCGGAAAATGTCCCTGACGCAATTGGCGGACCGGGTGGGCATTACTATGGCGAACCTGTCTATTTTAAAAACAGGCAAGGCGCGCGCCGTGCGGTTCTCAACGCTCGATTTGCTGTGCAAAGAATTAGACTGTCAGCCTGCCGATATTCTCGTTTATGAACCCGACGAAGACGAAATAAAAATCGCCGCTGAATAACGCTTTATTCGAGGGCGTTTTTCAATGCCTCATAGGTGAGCACTTGCGGCAGCACTTCTGCTTCCGCTGCGCCCGGCTTATAGGCTAAATAAAGCGGCACGCCCGCGCGGCCAAAGCGTTTCAACTCTGCCGCAATCACGTCATCCTTATTGGTCCAATCCGCAATTAAAAATTCCGTATCTGTGCGCTCGAATAATTGCGCCGTTTTTTTCTTCTTCAGAACTAAGCCTTCATTGACTTTACAGGTCACGCACCAAGCGGCGGTGAAATCAACAAAGACGGTGCGGCCTTCGGCGCGGGCCGATGCGACCGCCTGAGCTGACCAGGCTTTGGCGTTTAGATCTGCAGCTTGATCAGACGCGGTGAGGCTAAAGGGAAAAAGAAAGGCGATGAGAATAGAAAGGCCGCCGAGAAGTTTCATCATGCCTTTGTTGCTTCGGCTGATAATCCAAATGCCAAAGCCAAGCAGAAGGCCCGCCGACAGAAGCGTGAGCGTGCCTGCCGCGCCCGCTTGCAAGCTTAGCACCCAAGCCAGCCAAATCGCTGCGGCAAACATAGGGAAGGCCAAAAATTGTTTGAAAGTTTCCATCCATGTCCCCGGCTTTGGCAGTCGTGTCAGAAGCCCTGGAACATAGGCAACAAGTAAGAAGGGGAGGGCAAAACCGGCGCCTAAGGCGAGAAAAATTGCGAGCGTCACAACGGCGCTGCTGGCTAAAGCCAGGCCGATTGCGCCGGCCATGAAAGGCGCGGTACAGGGCGTTGCGACAAAAACGGCTAAGACGCCCGTTAGAAAGCTTGGCCCGAGCCCCGACTTATTGACGCTATTGGCCCCAATATTTTGAAACCGTCCGCTGAACTCAAACACGCCCAAGAGGTTCAGGCCAATGGCAAATAAGAGAAGTGAGAGCAGTCCGACAAGCCAAGGTGATTGTAATTGGAAACCCCAGCCAATAGAGGCGCCGCCCGCTTTTAGGCCGATGATGAGGCCTGCGAAAAAGACCAAGCTTACAAGCACGCCCGCCGTATAGGCCCAAGCGGCGCTGCGTACTTCCTTGCGTTCGCCATGCGCTGTCTTCGCAAGGGAGAGGGCTTTAAGTGAAATAATAGGGAAGACACAAGGCATGAGGTTTAAAAGCAGCCCGCCTATAAATGCGCCAATCAATGCGCCCCAAAATCCGATATTGGGGGCCTGACTACCAGATTTAACTACGCCTATGTCGATGGTTTTGTCAGTAGCAATGGGCACGACGATAGCGTGGCCATCTTCCGCGACGAGTGTGGCTTCAAAACTCGCTGGCACCCCATCATCCCAGCCATAACCCGCTGTGGCCTTATAGCGGTTTCCGTTCTGACCATGTGTCAAATCAATAGGGTTACTATGTACAATAATGGGGTTCTCATTTGGGAAGAGCGCGGCGCTCTCAAAGCCATTTGGTAGTGAGGCAATATTAAAAACGGTTTGACCATTCTCTAAATGAGCGGAGCCCTGTGCCTCCGTCTTTTGCGGAATTTTTGATTTAGCTGATTTGATCAAGACAGAATGTGTGGGGTTTTCGGCTCTCGGACCGACCCCCATGGGTAAGGTGAGGGCGCCATCTTCTGGAATGCAAATATCATCGCAGACGAGGTAATAGGCATGGGCTTTCAGCGTAATCGGCGCATTTGGATCGATATTTTCACTCAGTGATATTTCAATGGGGAGCCAAACATCCTTGTCCATTGCATAGGAGACAATAGGCCCGACGGTTTTGACTTTGGGGGCGGGCCAAGAAATGGGCCCTGCGGTGACGCCTTTGGGCAAGTCCCAGACGATATGTACGGGTTCACCACTATCGCCCGCATTTCGCCAATAGGTGTACCAATTGCCCTCAAATTTCATGCGAAGCGCAATGGTAAGGCTTGCGCCCGGCGCCGCGGTGTCGACGTCAGACACGAGCATAATTTCCGTATTGCCAGTATCCAAAGGCAGGCTTTGCCGCGCCTGCGCAAAGCCGCAGGTCAGCCACATCAAGACGCTTATGATGAGAATACGAAACATGGCGGCTCTCTAATCGACAATATATGAAAAAACGATGCACAAATGCGTGTTTTTTTTCGTGAGTAAAAACCCCAACCAGACATGAACGCGGTGACCAATTACGGCTTAACCGCTTGACTCACTTGGCTGCACCCCCAACATCCCAGCTATGGTAAGCACACCTCAATTACCCGCCCGTCCTGCCTCGACGGAGTTGACGGCTCCGTCTCTTTTGCCCGCTTTTGCGGCTGAGCGCGGCGGCTTAGAGCGCGCGCTGTCCACGTCTGGCGAGACGGCTTTATCTTCGGCGCAAACCGTGAGCGCTATTCGCGGAGCCTTGGACCGCACGGGCGCCGCTTTCGCCCGCAGTACGGAAGATCCTGCTTTGCAAAAAACTGGGCTCTGGCTCATCGAAGTCATTAAATCTGGCGCAGGGGTTTTAGACCGTGCTGTTACGGCAGATATCACCTATGTTGAAACAGGGACAGCCGCTCGCGGTGTGTCCGGCTTGCTGGCAAAGCCCAGCCTTTTTTACGGCGCGGCAGGGATATTGGGTCTTGTTGGTTTGGTTCAGGGTGCGGGTCTTGTGGTTTTATCCGCCGCCGTTTTGGCAGGGTTACATACTTTAGAGCCGAAACGGTGGAAGCAATTTTTATCATTACTGCCGCGCCGCAAAGCGCCTGCAGCTTTAGAAGATCAATCGGGCCGGCAATATAAGGCCGAAGCGCGTTTATCGGTGGATGCGGCCGGGCTGATTGGACAAATAGAGGATGCTCTAAAAACCGCTGATCATATTTTATCACGCCTCGCTGAACCGCAGATTCAAGACCATTGGGCCGATACGCCGCAGCTGGCGGCGATGTTGCAAAACTTACTGGAAGCGGGCGGGGCCGGCGATAGTGATTTTGCTTTAGAATTAATAGATAAAGAGCTACCAAGTCTTTTGCGCTCAGGCGGCATTTCCGTTGTGACTTATTCCAAAAAAACATCTGAATATTTCGATGAACTTCCCGGCATTGGTGCGGGTCCAAAGATTGAAATGGCGGCGCCTGCTCTCTTGCGTGAGAATGGAAGTATTTTACGGCGCGGCACAGTGTGGGTGCGCTCATGAGTTCTCCCGAATTTATTGGATATGATCTCGGCCACGGGGAAACCGCGCTGGGGCGGGCCTTTGGTGCAACTGTCCGTGAGCCTGAAATTTTGGAATGGCGGGGCCGCCGCAGTTTCGTCACAGCCGTAGCCGAAGATAAGTCTGGCATAAAAATTGGTGCAGACGCGCTCAATGTCGCCGCGTTGGGTCCGAATGCGAATGTCGCGATTAAATTTAAATCACGGGATTTAGACCTTGCCGCTGTGCGCGAGCCAACCCTGGCTTTTACGGAAACCTTAATCGACGGATTGACGGTAGACGGCACGATTTTGGGGCCAAAGGACAGCCAATTTATCGTGGGTTGTCCGAGCGGCTGGACAGCGCAGGATCGCGATGAATACCGCCAAGTCTTCCAAGATGCAGGTCTATCAACGGTGCGCATTGTGCCGGAATCTCGCGCGGCCTTAATGACGGCTTTGGAGCAAGGCTATCTGTCTATTGAAGATACGCGGGCCTCTGTCCTCATTGTCGATATTGGGTCCTCGACAACAGACTTTACTTATTGCCGCGATTTAGATGCGCAAGATGTTGGCCATAATATTTTAGGCTCTGGTTTGCTCGACACAGAAATATTCGAGATGAACTTAGCTCGTCAGCGTGACCGCAAAAAAATCGAACAGCTCATCGCGAAATATCCGCATTATCGCCCCATCATGGAATATTGGTGCCGCGAGGCGAAAGAGGCCTATTTCACGGGTGAAGATGTGCCAGTGGAGCTGTTAAAACGTCTTCCGATTGGCCGCGGCGTTGTTTTTGATATTCGGATTGATAAGGCTGATGCGGATAAGATTTTGGATAAGCCGCTCGCGGCTTTACAGGGCTATAGTTGGCGCAAAGCATTTGATTTCGCCTTGAAAGAAACTCTTGAAAATCTTGGCGGGGTGACTGAGGGGCAGCAGCCAGATACGGTCTTATTGACGGGCGGGGCTTCGCGTCTACCGCTTGTCTTGCCCGCGACGAAAGCGGCCTTTCCAAAAGCGCGGGTTGTGCGCGGGGCCGAACCTGAATTTGCCATTGCGCGCGGATTGGCGTGGCTGGGGCGGTTCGAATATCTCCACACGAGTTTTAAAACCGAAGTTAAAAAACACACAGATAAGGGCGGAATTATATTTCGAAAGGCAGAAAAAGCCTCTCGGGATCTAGGACAAACCCTTGCGCCCGCCCTCGTCGATGCGATGACGGAAAGCTGTATCCTGCCGACATTTGCGAATTGGCGCAGCGGCCACATAAAAAGTCTGGATGATGTCGAGAGTCAGCTAAATATTAAAGTCTCTGAGTGGCTGTCCTCGGACGGCGCTCAAGCCGCCCTCCGGCCCGTGATTGATGTTTGGTTTGCGGGATTGCAGCGCGATATTGAAACGGTGACCGATCCTTTATGCCGTGAACATGGCCTTCCAGCCATGGTTTTATCTTTGACAGACTCGCAACATGTGTCGCGGCATTTGGAGGGGCTCTCTCTCGCTATGCCCCATGTCGGATCTATGGAGTCAGATACGGCGCTTGTCGGCACCACATTATCCGCCATTCTCATCGGCTCTTTGCTCGCCCATGCCAATTTATTTGCGCCGCTCTTTCTCAACCCCTTAGGCTTGGTGGTCGGCGGCGTGTTAGCGGGGGGTAGCTATTTCTATGGCCGTAAAGCCTTATCGGGTAAAATGCGAAGCGCCAAAGTCCCCGTACTCGTTCGCCAAATATTGACAGATGGACGGGTACGCTCAGCGATCAATAAGCAGCGTCCAGACTTGATAGAGGCCGTACAAACGGCTTGGGCCGATGCGGCCTCTGAACGGTTTAC
Organism: uncultured Algimonas sp.; assembly: GCA_964576955.1. Lineage (GTDB taxonomy): Bacteria > Pseudomonadota > Alphaproteobacteria > Caulobacterales > Maricaulaceae > Litorimonas. The sequence continues at coordinate 5,261 of CAZNXP010000020.1, read as the reverse complement.
GGATGAGTTAAATGAAATGCTCGGCAGCGCCTTGCGCGAACGCGCGGATGAACGCGCCGTCATATTTTTGGTTTAATCTGGAATAAAAATATTATTCAGGAGGACTATTTGAATTCCGGCAAGGTGATATCAATTTCGCTTTCGCCGTCCATATCAATGACGATACGCGTTTTTGATTTTCCGTCTTTAACAATCTCCTCTCGGTCGATTGTCAGGTTTTTACCTAAGCCAGAAATTTCAAAATGATCCTCGCTGTCACGAGATTTTTTGCGCTTTATTTGGGCAATTTTAGCCCCCTCAAATGAGATTGTTGTTTCACCGCCATCGGAATCCATCTCGATGCCTTCGGCAAAATCACCCATCATAAAGGCGAGGTTGCGAAACAGCCCGTCTTCGGAAAAGGCCTCTTCTAAAACATCCATAGCGACTTCGATATCTTCAGAGACCTCGCCATCGGATTTTTCGAGGCCTTTTTCTAATTTTCGTTTGAGGCGGGATGAAGATTTCGCAATATCGACCTTGTGTTCGGAGAGCTTATCTTCAATCTTTTCAGCTAAGATTTCAGTCTCTGTATTGCCTTCCGGGGGCGCAGCAAAAACAGGGCATGATAAACAGACCCCGGCCAAAAGCGTAAGTGAAAATCGAATAGGGTGTATCATGAGGGCTCCCGAAATTAGATGAAACAACAGTATAACTGTGGCTATCAACGCAGAACTTATGATAACATATGTCTGAACCTTCCCTGAATTGAGCTGACTCATATGGCGCAAATATGCTGAAAGACCGGTTTTTCTATCCTTTGGCGGCTATAATTGTTGCTGCAATGATTGCAGCCGCTTTATCTTTCGGGGAAAAGTCTGATTTATCCGTCGATGGAATTCGCGCGTCAGGCTATCTCATGAGCGGTGAGGACCTTGTCCGTTTAACGGCCCAGCCCGGTACGCAGGCAATTTACGTGGCCGCGGCGGGTGGAGAACCGGCCTATGCGCGGCTAAGCAGCACTGCCGCGCGCGATAGCCTGCCGAAAGGCCCGGGCGTTTTTGCGCCGCTCGGCTTGATACATGAGCGCGCCTTTGCCGCGCAAAATATTCGAATGACAGTCACCGCCCGTAAATCGCGAATAAACGGACTTGATACATTTGATATTGGATATTTTTCGGCAGGTTCTGGAGATAGTGGTTGGAAACGAAAAACACTAACCCCTGACTGGAAAGATTATGTTTTGGATTTCCGGCCCGGCGCGTTGACGGAGCGTGTTGGACTGGACCATGCCTCAGTCTGGCCCGGAGAAACGGCAGAGCTGCTGACCGTAGATATAAAGTCCATCAAGGTTGTTGTGCGTGAAGGCGGCGATTCATAGCGATGCCAATAGAGACGCCTTCATTTCCAATGGTTCTGGCTTATGCGGCCCCGTTTTTTGTGCTGAGTGTCGCGTTGGAGTGGTGGTTGGTGCGCAAGGGTAAGTTGGCTGGCACCTATGAAACCAAAGATGCCCTGACCTCTATGCTAATGGGGACCGGAAACCTTATCTCCGACATCACAATGGGCGTCATTAGCCTGTCGGTTTTAATGTGGGCTTGGCAATTTCGGCTTCTGGATTGGGGAGTGAGTCTTCCCATAATTGTGCTGGCTTTAATCGCGCAGGACTGCCTCTATTATTGGAAACACCGCGCGGCGCATCGCGTGCGTTGGTTCTGGACCGCCCATGTGGTTCACCATAGCAGCGAATATTACAATTTATCGACGGCGTTGCGGCAGCCTTGGAATAATCATTTTACGGGATTTGTGCTTCTCTCTACGCCCTTAGTGATATTAGGGGTCCATCCCCTATTGCTAGGTTTTGTGGGGGCGCTGAATTTGCTTTACCAATATTGGATTCATACAGAGGCCATTGACCGCATGCCCGCTTGGTTTGAAGCCATTTTTAATACGCCGTCACATCACCGCGTGCATCACGGCACAAATCCGCAATATTTAGACGCCAATTATGCAGGCATTCTCATCATATGGGACAAGATGTTTGGCACATTTGTTCCCGAAAGCGCGGATGAGAAGGTGACCTATGGCTTGGTTCAAAATGTCGAGACTTATAATCCTATAAAAATCGCCTTCAGCGAAATGTGGGGTGCGCTTAAAGATGTTTGCGGGCCTAAACTCACTCTGATGCAGCGGCTGAAATATTTATTTGCGCCGCCCGGCTGGTCTCATGATGGCTCGCGGCAAAGTTCTGCCAGCCTAAAAGCAGCCTATGTTGCGAAACACCCGCATTTATCGGGTTCGCCTGGCCTGCCGGATTTGGGCTAGCCTATCCCGTGAAACAGGGCCCGCTGCGCCACAGAGAGGCCTTTGGGCGAGGCCGCCTTAAGTGTATCCCCAGACTTACGAAGGGTGAAACGGGCGGTTTCACTTAACACATAATCCCGCGATAAAACTGTATCGACATTAAACATAATGGCGGCGGCATTTTTGGGCGTGAGGGTCAGGTCAATAAATCCAGACCGCGTCGCATCATAAAAACGGGCATCTTCATTTTTTTGGGTCAGCAGCAAATTATGCTCGGCCGTGGAATCTCCCAAGAAAGCCGTTAGCGTCTGAGATGAAACGGAGCTTGTGACCAGCTCCACGCCATATTTTTGGCCCGCTTCTGAGGTCAAATCATTGACCCAGAACTCATGCGCGTCCCCCGTGAGCACAAGCATGTCATTTAGGCCCGCCGCCTCTAAAGCCGCGTAAAAATTCTCGCGCGCGACCGGGTAGCCATCCCAACTATCTGGATAGAGCGGCATATTATATTTACTCAAAGTCACGAAATCCCGCACACCTGCCCAAGATTTTTCGATGTTTTGAATGGCGGTTTCATCAATATAGGGCGTGAAATCAGGGGTCAGAAGGCGGCCCATAATCACTTGGTTAGCCAATAGCCGCCAAGGGACCCCATCTTGTTTTGATTGGCTTAAAGCCTCGACAATAAAGGCTTGTTGATCCGCGCCGAACATCTCACGGTTTGGCGCATATAATATCTCTTGTTTAAATTTATCGGCGCCGCCTTCAGCTGAAATTTCATCGATATAAGATTCGACAATAATAGGTTCCGCGCGCGCCGTTAACCGCGTTTCCACGCAAGTGATATTGGCCAGATCGCCAAATCGGAAGTTCCTATAAATATCAGATTTTACTTGTCCAACCTTAGGCTCGCGTATTGGCATCCAATCATAATAGGCGCGCAAGGCAGCTTGCCGCCGCGTATCCCAATTGCCTTCACTTTCTGACTGGTGGTTTTCCGCCCCTGTTTTCCAGCTATCATTAGATGTCTCATGATCGTCCCAGACGGCTATGAGCGGCATGGCCGCTGTCGCTGCCTGTAACGCGGGGTCACTTCGGTATTGCGCATGGCGCTGCCTATAGTCGCCGAGCTCTATGATTTCATGTGCAGGTTCATGAATGCGGTCTGGAACCCGCGGGGTCTCTATTGCGCCATATTCATAATAATAATCCCCTAAATGGATCATCGCATCATAAGGCTGCTCCGCGGCCCGTTTGGCGATGGCATCATAGGTATTGAAATAGCCGTGTTGCCAATTTGAACAGGAGACAACGGCGAGGCGAAGCTGCTCAAGCGGCCCGTCCGCCAATGTGCGCGTACGGCCAATATCAGATAGGACGGCCTCTGTCCGGAATCGGTAATAATAGGTTTGTCCCGGCTCTAGCTGATCTGCAATCACTTTAACGCAATAGTCTCGGGCCTTATTTGCAGTGAAGCTTCCTGACCTCGAAATCTCGGTGAAATTATTATCTCGCGAGACCTCCCACATGACATCAATGTCGCCGTCGCTATCTGGTGAAACGCGGGTCCATAAGACGACACTATTTGTAAATGGGTCGCCTGATGCGACGCCATGCGCAAAGGCACCTGTTGAAACGGCGGCTGTATTTTTACCCACGACAGATTCAGGTGAGGCGCAGGCAGCCAACCCTGCCCCTGCAGTTAAGCCTATCACGCCCCGGCGCGTTAATTTGCTTTGCATAGTTTCCACTCTAGCCATTTGGCGTATTTTATTTCACGACTTCCTATCAGGAAAATTCTTAGGGTCTAGTGGCGGTTTTATTTAGGGGACCTTCAGAACTGTTCAGGCGGCGTGTGTTGACGGGTGCGCGGCGGACGACTTTTAAGGGGCTCCAGCCCATTGAGCGCAAGAGATTTATAAGGCTGACCTGCCGCGTCGCCTTTTTTGGCGGGGTGTTTGGGCGAGAGAAAAGCCCGTGTCTCAGTCCTCGCAACGTCGGTTTAAACCGTCCTTTGCGGAAGACACTCACGATGAGAAACGCCGCATTGGCGCAAAGGTGAGGTAAAGTGAGAAGGATCAGCAATGGCCATGGCATGTTTCTAAAAAAGGTCCAAATTCGGTTTCTTGTCCCGTGATAAACGGCAAAATCTGAGGCCCGGCCAGATATGGCGGAGCTAACATGGTCAATAATGGCCTCCGCACTTTGCACGCAGCGATAGCCCGCCAGACGCATACGAAAGGCGAGGTCCACATCCTCGTGATAGCAGAAAAAGCTCTCTTCAAATCCGCCGAGCGCTTCAAAAACCTGGCGATCATAAAAGGCTCCTGCGCCGCAGGGTCCAAATGTTTCGCGGTCATGAACCTCGGCAGCTGGCTTATTAAATCCTGCCCGCCAGGCAATTCCAAAGGCGTGATATTCATCGCCCAAACCGTCAAAACGATCAGGCTGTAAAGCGAGATATTGGGTGCTGCCAACCATCGCCGTCTTTGGTAGGCGAGCGCGGGCCTCTAGTCCCTTTTCCAACCAATCTGGCCGCGCAAAGGCATCCGGATTTAGCAGGGCAACCCAATCGGCCGAGGTTATGGAAATGGCGCGGTTATTGGCGGCTGCAAAACCTAGGTTTTCTTTGGCCTCGATGAGGGTGAAGCGCGCGTCAAGCTCTGGCAGTGTGCCCAATGAGCCGTCCGTGCTGCCATTATCAATCAAGATACATTCGAAATTTGTGAGGGTCTGCGAGAGCAGGCTTTTCACGCAAGGGCGTAGATATTCGCCTGCATTGTAATTCACAATGATGACGCAAACGTCTGGTTTTTGAGATGAATTGGTCACATCTATGAGTTTAACAGACCCAACGCCAAACGATAGCTTTTCCTTGACGCAGGCTCATCTTTTTCGGTCCCTCAATACAACGCCGCTCACGCCGGTCTAAATCATCATATAAAAAAAACGTTATATCGTGTTGACGAGTGTTAGGC
>CAZNXP010000019.1:3430-15462 GCA_964576955.1 uncultured Algimonas sp. | reverse complement strand
CCAAGGTTGCAACGCTTGCCGGGGTAATCGCTGACAAACTCCCTGTCCCATTATGCACGTCGGAGACTGAAACAGTCGAGAGACTAACCGTCCCCGTATTTGTGACCCGGTACGTATAAGTAACCGTCTCTCCCGCTTGCAGTTCGGTCGTTACATCTGGGGTTTTGACAAGGGTCGCGCTTGGCGCAGGGGCCTCAAGACTCACGCTTTCATCTGCCATTACGGGTGTATAAGTTCCTGCAGCAGGCGTAGCATTCGCTGTTGCCGTGTTCTCAATATCGCTACCCGCATCAATATCATCTTGGGTAACCGTATAGTCAGCCGTGAAGCTTGCACTATCGCCAACCGCCAGAGTCGCCACAGTCGCTGGCGTTATTGTACCAAGCGGATCGCTACCACCGTGTACATCAGTGATTGAGACATCGCTCATCTCGACATTGCCGGTATTTTCAACGACGTACGTATAAGTAATGACGTCCCCAACTTGGACATCTGTATCATTCGAGGCTGTTTTTGTCAGCGTCAGAGCGGGTGAGGCTTCGAGGACATCAACGCTCGCCTCGAGCGCATCCCCGGTGGTATCTGAATCTGGAATATCAGATGTTGCAGCCGTAGTAATATTTGTAATAGTGGTTCCGGCAGCTGCCAAATCAGCCGTGCCTTCAAGCGTCAATGTCGCCGTTGCACCATTTGCTAAGCTTGGAATTGTCCAATTTCCAGTTCCAGCATCATAGGCGCCATCACTGACAGTGCCGTTATTCGCTGTAGCGGTTAGACCTGCAGGAAGAAGGTCTGTAAGTGTTGTATTTATTGCATCGCTTGGACCATTATTTGTGATCGCAATATCGAATGCAACCGTATCGCCAATATCTGGGGTCGCATCGGCTGAAGCCAGCGTTTTTTCAGTTACGAGATCAGCTTCAGGGCAGGTATAATCCCGAATACGGGGGCGTCCATGATTTACTGTAGAATCGTAAATTGAAACATAGAGATATACAATCTCATCAGCCGGATAAGTAATCGGAATACTGACGTCAGGCCCTACCCCGGAATTTGCAACAGGCCGCGTTAAAACAAAATCAGCCGCAGATAATACAGCGCCAGATGTATCTTCAATCCAATAAGCCGTGTGTTCAGCTGCATTTTGCATTTCCAGCGTAATGGTTTCACTGCTGCCTGCAGCGCCCTCTAGGCGGTAGACAACCTGATGAAATTCGGATCGGTGATCTGGAGTCGTCGTAGGCGTAGCAATTAAATTTGTCGTCGCAAAATCGGGAATTGAGCCGGAACCAATTTCATCCGGCACGCCTAAATAACTGATGATACGTCCGCTCGAATCGCGTGTCAGTGGTGTAACAAGATAGGGATCAAGTCCCGGGTCACCTGACCCAAAGGTCAGACTATTTTCTGTTGGTGTTCCACGCGGGGTAATCCACCCTTGATGATTAAAGACTCCGCACTGGTTTGGCCGTCCTATTTGAGGGTCAGGAGTTACCGCATTGACGTTGACAGCGGCTGTTAGTTGGTCCCCTGCCGTATCACTATCAGCTAAATCTGATGAGGCTGCAGTTGTTGTATTTGTAATTGTTGAGCCTGACGCCGCGACTTCAATTAAGCCCTCAAGGGTCAGTGTTTCGCTCTCACCAATTGCAAGTGATGGAATTGTCCAAGCCCCGCTCACCGCATTATATGTACCTGCGCTTACAGTTCCATTATTGGCTGTCGCCGTTAAGTTCGCTGGTAAGAGGTCTGTCAGAGAGACATTTGTGGTATCCTCTGGTCCATTATTGGTTACAACAATATCAAATGAAACCGTCTCGCCAATATTGGCTACCGAATTTCCGGATGAGAGAGTTTTTACAGTTTCCAGATCAGCTGTTGGAACAGGCGCAACTGCCGTAACAAGGAAATTATCATACGCAGCAGACTCGTCGTTGATGGATTGGTCTGAATCAATGCGCAATGTCAGATCAACCGTCGCACCAGGGTTATTGACGGTAATTGTAAAGCGGTGGATTTGGTCGAAATCAAAAGAACCAAAATTCCTAAAGTCAAGGTTGCGTGGGCTGCTTCCCGCAGCCGGATTGATCGGCACATGGGACCAAGTTACATTTCCTGTTGTCCCTGATCTGGCTCCCTGCCCGCCAGGAAAAGCTAGCAAAGGAAATGGGCCGCCAAAAGAGGCGGCGGTAGAAAATAATGGATTGCCGTCGATCAGGACGGAAAAACCATCGTCATTCCCTGGGCCAAAAAAGTCCCAGCTATCAATCCGCAATAAGTCAAATTCAATTTCCAGCGCTGTCGAGCCGGCTGGTACCGTAAATGTTCGTGAGACCTGAGGCGTTGAACCTCCAAACCGTCCCAGAATACGCGTACCTATCATCGACGCATTTTCTGTGGTATTATTCGACCACCCGGAGGCACCGCTTTCAAAATCGTCCTGATAAATGACGGTCTGCGCAAAAGCGTGTGTTGAGGTGAAGAGCATAGCCATAATAAGCACTGCTGCGACCGCCGAAGCATTCGCGCTTCTCTTTAAGAGACGCTGTGTTGTCGCAATAATATTTGTCAATAATCCGGTCATCGGACACAATCCTAACTCTACTTTAAGGCGTAGGGTTGGAGGAAATTGTAAATCCGATATTAAATTGCGTTGAAATCTTCAGTTAATAAATACTTACCTGTTCAGCTAGGGCTCAGATTAGTTAAAATTGACCATATTTAGACTCACAAGCCATTGTTTTAAAACATTTTATATATTTATTAAGGTTAAGACTTGCCTTCCGTAGAAGATTAATTTTGAGTGTATTTATGATGGTAATTTTAAGTAACCACTTAAAAACCTCCCTCTCATTTCGGGTGTTTCAACAGTATATTTTTAGAACTTCAATTCCACTAATCTTGCAGAATACAACCGTTTTTCTGCTGATATTAAAACCATCGAATTAACGTCTTAGTTACATATAGTAACCTAAGGTGAAGGCGGCGCGTAAGATTTGTAAAACACTAATATACGCACGGAATTACCATGACCACCTACCCTTCGCCGGGCAAAGCTCCGGGGATTTTCTATAAGGAAGACATCTGTCCAATTCGGAATCTTCTAGGGCATTTAGGCCGGAAATGGCCCAGCCTCATTATGTCCCACTTATCATTTGGGACCCACCGCTTCTCTGAACTTCGGGGAGCGATTCCTGACATCTCCCAACGTATGTTATCACAGACATTACGCGAGCTGGAGCGCGACGGACTTATCGAGCGCCATATGCAGCCCACTGTTCCGCCACGTGTAGACTATAGCCTAACCCCGCTCGGAGAGTCATTCATTGAGCCCCTGCAATCCATGTTGAGTTGGGGAGCAAAACACCAAGAGCGGATCGCCATTATCAGACTGGCCTATGATGCGGAGCAGTCTATAAAAACCGCAGGGTAAGTGAGCTCTTTGGGCCGCTTTATATGCGGTCAAAATCAAGATGGGTTGACTCGCTAAAAATTTCGTGGGAAATATCCCACATGAGCCAAGAGATTATCACTCGTATCGAAAACTTCGCCGCCAGCTCGGGTAAATCCGAGTCGACGATCGCGCGCAAAGTCTTCAATGACGGCAAAACGTTGACCCGCCTGCGCAGTGGCGGACAGTTAACCCCTCGAACACAGGAAAAGGCTATGGCCGCATTAGACACGCTTGAACGCGAAGCCGCAGGACCCATGGGTCAGCGCTTAACCCATTTAGACCGATTAGAAGCGGAGAGTATTCACATCATGCGCGAAGTCGTTTCGCAATGTGAGAACCCCGTTATGCTTTACTCAGTCGGTAAAGATAGCTCGGTTATGTTGGAATTGGCCATTAAAGCCTTTTACCCCTCACCTCCGCCCTTCCCGCTGTTACACGTCGATACACAATGGAAATTCAAAGAAATGTATAGCTTCCGCGACCGCCGTGCAAAAGAAGCGGGGATGGAGCTCATCACCCATATTAATCCAGAAGCGATTGAAAAAAATGTTGGACCTTTCTCCCATGGGTCCGCTGTCCATACGGATATTACAAAAACTCAAGGCCTAAAACAGGCGTTAGATGCTGGTAAATTTGACGCGGCCTTTGGCGGCGCGCGGCGGGATGAAGAAAAATCCCGCGCGAAAGAGCGTATCTTCTCCTTCCGCAATGAACATCACCGTTGGGATGCAAAGAACCAACGCCCTGAGCTTTGGGATATTTACAACGCCCGTGTTCAAAAAGGCGAAAGCATGCGTGTGTTCCCAATCTCAAATTGGACGGAACTTGATATCTGGCAGTACATCCATCGTGAAAACATCCAAATTCCGAGCCTTTACCTCTCGGCTAAACGTCCAGTCGTCGAACGCGACGGTGGACTGATTATGGTTGATGATGAGCGCATGCCGCTCGAGCCAGGCGAAAAGCCGATGATGAAGTCTGTACGCTTCCGGACGCTCGGCTGTTACCCGCTGACGGGCGCTGTCGAATCTGAGGCTGACACGCTTCAAGACGTTATTCAGGAAATACTTCTTGCGACAGGATCAGAGCGTCAAGGCCGAGTCATTGACTCCGATGCCGGTCAATCAATGGAGCAGAAAAAAGAAGAGGGGTACTTCTAATGGCCCATCACGATCCTCTCATTGCGAAAGATATCAAAGCCTATCTTGAAATTCAGGAACGTAAGAGTTTCCTGCGTGTCTTTACCTGCGGCTCTGTCGATGACGGCAAATCCACGCTCATCGGTCGCCTGCTCTATGATTCAAAGCTAATCTATGAAGATCAAATGGCCGCGATTGAACGCGATAGTAAAGCCTCTGGCACAACAGGCGAGAAGCCTGATCTTGCGCTCCTCGTTGACGGCCTTGCCGCTGAACGCGAGCAAGGCATTACGATTGACGTCGCCTACCGCTTCTTCTCAACGGATAAACGTAAGTTTATCATCGCAGATACACCGGGACATGTTCAATATACACGTAACATGGCAACAGGCGCCTCAACGGCAGATGTCGCTATCTTGCTCATTGATGCGCGATACGGCGTTATGGAACAAACTCGCCGACATGCCTTTATCGCGAGTCTTTTGGGTATTCCTCAAGTCGTTGTCGCTGTGAATAAGATGGACCTCGTCGATTTTGACCAAGGTAAGTTCAACGAAATTGATCTAGCGTTTCGTAAATTTGCAGAAAACCTCAATTTCAACGATATTATGACAATCCCGGTCAGTGCGTTGGACGGCGATAACGTCACAACAAAATCTGATGTGGCACCTTGGTATAAGGGACCGAGCCTTTTGGAGTTTTTGGAAGATATTGAAGTCGACCGCCAAAGCCTGGAAACACCGTTCCGCTTACCTGTGCAATGGGTCAACCGTCCAAATCTCGATTTCCGCGGCTTCTCTGGCACGATTGCCTCTGGGACAATCTCCAAAGGCGATGAAATCATGGCGATGCCATCTGGCAAGCGCTCTAAGGTCAAAGACATTGTTCTTTATAAAGAGAGTTTGGACCATGCCCGCATGGACCAAGCGGTCACAATCACGCTGGAAGATGAAATCGATATTTCACGCGGAGATATGATTTGTACACCAGACCAGCCAAATGAAGTTGCAGATCAATTCCAAGCGCATTTGATTTGGATGGATGACACGCGCCTTTTCCCAGGACGTCAATATATTATCCGCACAGCTAATCTGTCTGTTGGCGGCTCCGTCACTTCGCTTAAGCACAGGATTGATGTCGCTGACTTCTCTGAAGCTGCAGCAAAAACATTAGAGCTCAATGAAATTGGCGTCGTCACCTTGTCATTGACCAAGCCGATTCCGTTCGACTCTTATTTAAACAACCGCACAACAGGCGCCTTTGTGGTCGTCGACCGCATGACGAACCGGACTGTTGGCGCAGGGACAATTGACTTCGCATTACGTCGTTCAAAAAATATTGTGCGTCAGGACTTCACTGTCGACCATACAGCTCGCGCAGAGCAAAAGGGTCAAAAGCCAGCAACGCTTTGGTTCACGGGCCTATCTGGTTCGGGCAAAAGTACGATTGCCAATCATGTCGACCAACTCTTATTCGAACGCGGCCATCACACGTATACGCTAGACGGCGACAATATCCGTCATGGTTTGAACCGTGATCTCGGGTTCACAAAAGAAGACCGTGTCGAGAATATTCGCCGCATTGGTGAAGTCTCTCGTTTGATGAATAATGCTGGCTTAATTGTTATGTGTTCTTTCATCAGCCCCTATCGCGCCGAACGTCAAATGGTCCGGAGCAAAGCGGGGGAAGACGTCTTTATTGAAGTCTTTGTCGATACACCCTTAGCAGTTGCAGAAGGACGAGATGTCAAAGGTCTGTATAAACGTGCACGCGCTGGTGAGATTAAAAATTTCACGGGCATTGATTCTGAATATCAGCCTCCAGAAAATCCTGAAATCCATATTGAAACAGTCAAAACATCGGCTGAAGACGCAGCGGCCCAAATCGTTGATTATCTGGAAGCACAGGGTTTCTTGACGGTTGATCTTTAACTCACGGCTTAAGGCGTGGCGGATTTTGACCTGTTTAACGGGGATGCCGATGGCATCTTCTCATTGTTGCAATTGCGGCAGGTTGAGCCACGTCCTGAGGCCTCGTTGGTAACAGGCGTCAAACGCGATACGCAACTTTTTGAGCGTATCGCACCGCAGGTAAATGCGGGTGACCGGATTTGCGCCCTTGATATTGGCATGAGCCGAAATACACCCGCCTTGAACCAAGTGCTCAAAGCTGGGGCGGATGTGTTTTTTTGCGATCATCATGCAACAGGAGATATTCCCGAAAGCGAGCATTTAACCGTCGTCGCGGATGATGCACCTGAAACCTGTACGGCTTACCTTATTGATCAATATCTTGACGGTGCGAAAGCGGCTTGGGCCGTCTGCGGCGCTTATGGTGACAATTTTCAAGCCCTTGCAGGACGGATCGCCGCCAATCGGAGTATTGCCTTCCCTCTCAATAAATTAAGAGAGCTCGGAGAGCTTGTTAATTATAATGCCTATGGGTCTACCGTAGAAGATTTGCACTTTCACCCATCCGAACTTTATAGGATTTTAGCCGCCTATCCTGACCCTATGGCTTTCTTGGAAGACGAACCTGAAGCCCTAGACATATTGCGGGCAGGCTATCGGTCCGACTGGGACATTGCAGCACAGGCCCGCGAAATAGATATTTCCAATGCAGGACAAATTTTATCGCTACCCGCCAGTCCCGCCTCCAACCGTATAAGCGGGTTATTCGCAAATGCACTAGTAGATGAAGATCCAGACATCGCTTTTGCCATCCTCACACATGTAGAATCTGATAGTGGGGGTTACAGAGTGTCAATACGCGCGCCGATGGCTCGCCAAACCCAGCCTGCAGATGAGTTTGCCAAAATTTATGGCGGCGGCGGCCGTGCGGAAGCTGCTGGAATAGACCATCTAAAAGACAGTGAGATGGACGGATTTATTGCAGCCTTCCAGACCGCATTCGGGTAAATCTAAGCTTGACCCGACTCGCGCGGCGTTGTCACATTCTCGGAGATGGCATTTACCTTCATTCATACCGCCGATTGGCAGCTCGGAAAAAGCTTTGGGCAATTCCCTGCAGAGGCTGGCGCGGCCTTAAGGCTCGCACGCCAAAGCGTCATCACGCGAATTGCGGAAGCAGCTCGCGAAGCGGCGGCAAAACATGTGCTCGTCGCAGGCGATGTTTGGGACAGTTCCATCCCGTCAAATACGACCCTTCGGCAACCACTCACCATCATGGGCGAAGTCGATGATATTACGTGGTGGCTCCTCCCCGGCAATCATGACCCCGACGGGGCTGATGGGCTATGGGACCGCATAGATGCAGTAAAACCGAAAAATGTTCACACATTACGAACCGCTGCGCCTGTTGAAATAGAAACAAATATATTCCTCCTGCCTGCACCTTGGTCGCGTATTCAACATGGCCAAGACCTCACTGAATGGATGAGCGCCTGCGAAACGCCAGAAGGCGCCTTTCGGATTGGCCTTGCCCATGGCGGCATTCGCGGATTTGGCAGTGAGGGCGAAGGCACAGGCGAAATTATTCCGCCAGACCGCGCCGAGACCGCCCGCCTCGACTATCTCGCGCTTGGCGATTGGCATAGCTATTCAGAAATTTCGCCGAGAACCGCCTATTCTGGTACAGCAGAGCCAGACCGGCATAAATCTGGTGCGCGCGGGCAAGTTTTAGCGGTCACCCTAAATGCTGGGCAAACACCGAAAATCAAAATCATGCCAACGGCGCGCTATGACTGGCCCCTCATTGAGGTCATTTTTGAGCCAGGCAAAATTAAATCTATCCAAAGTGACCTCCGCAGCACCTTAAAATCTGGACATCCGCTCCGACAAACCCATATGCGCTTAAATATTTCTGGTGAAATGACCGTGGAAGATTGGACGACCTTTGAAGATTTCCTAGAAGAGATGGAAGGTGAATGCGCCTCATTTGACTTACGCGGCGCGGACCAAATCCGCCTAGTCGTGGTGCCTGAAGATATTGAATCCCTCGACGCGCAAGGCTCTGTCAGGGAAGCGGCTGAACGCTTAGTGACAATATCTGAGAATTCGGAACTTTCCCGCGAAGAGCGCCAAATTGCTTCAGAGGCTTTGCGGCTTCTCTTTCGCTATGCGAGCCAATCAGCATGAGGATCCAATCCATCCGCTTTCGCAATGTCGGACCTTTCGGAGCCGACGGCATTCGATTAGACGGGTTTACGCCGGGGCTGAACGTGGTTTGCGAAACCAATGAATTTGGCAAATCCTCAATCCTTGATGCCTTACAACTGATTTTATATCGGCCTTTCTCTTCCACAAAGGCCGATGTTAAAAACCGCATGCACGCCGCTTCAACGGATGGCTTTGAAGGCGAGATATATTTCGAAGTCGACGCCCGTGAATATTGTTTCTGGAAGCGCTTCATAAAAAGAAAAGGCGCGCGTCTCTTGGACGTAAAAACGGGTGAAACCTTAGCGGTCGATAGATCAGCAGAAGAGAGACTGGCCACACTCTTGCGGGCAGATTTTTCAGAAAAAGGGCCCTCAGGATTACTTTGGGTCAAACAAGGTTATTCTATGGAGGAGGTCTCAGATGATGGACAAATCGCGTCGCGCCTAGAAAATGAATTGGGCACGCTCATTGGCGGGGAGCGTGCCCGAACATATCTTACACGCGTGGAAACAGAACTAGCTGATGATCTCACACCCAGCGGACAAGAAAAAAAGGGCGGGCCGCTGCGAAAGGCCAGAGAAACGGTCGCAGCAATAGAAAGCGAACTTTCAGACGCCGTGCGTCTGCGCGATACAACGACCTCTATCGGCGAGGAGCTCCGCCGGGTTATATCTGAAATGACGCAGCTGTCCAAGGAAGCCGATACGGATAAGTTCACCCAACAAATTAACGAGGCTCGCCGCGCCATGACGGCGGCGCAGCAGTTCGCAAATAGTCTGGAACTCAAAGACGCTCAGAAAGCGGAAGCAGAAGCGGCCGCACAGCGAGCGGCCGAAAGGCAAGCAGATCATATCTCTGCTCTCGTCAGCTATAATGACGCGCGCAAACAACTGGCCGCCTCGAAAGACAAGTACCAGCTTGAAACTGAATCATTAGCGGATTTGGAAAAACGGCGTGTGGATATCCGCAAGACCCTGTCAGAAAATGAAGCGCAATTAGATGAGCTGGAACGACTTCGTACGCGCCGGGAGAGGTTCAAACGGAACACCCAGCGTTTGGAAGGTTTGCAAAAGGACATGCAACATCTTGGTGCGCGGTTAGAGCAATATAAATCGCTAGAAAGCCAACAATCCAAATTGACAGACCAAATTTCGGATTTGCCAGTTTTAACGCGCGCGGATGTAGAGAGGTTGCGCGGCGCAGCAGACGAGGTCAGACATTGTGAGATGGCGCTTGCAGCCCTCTCGACCCATCTTTACCTCGACCTATCCGAACGGGGCGAAGGCAAGGTCAAATTATCTGGGCGTGACCTAAAATCTGGCCCCATTGAATTACCCGGCGGGGCCGCGTTAAAGATAGAAGGTATTGGCGAAATTCGTAGTGATGATAGTCAGCTGCGCCCAGCACAGCGAAATCTGGAGCTGGCACGGCAGACGCACCAAGAGCTGTTAGATCGTTTATCAGTAACAGGCATAGCCGAGGCATCCAAATTTGCAGATCTACGCCACGATTTAGAGGAAGACCGCAAACGTATCACGTCTGAGATGGCGCGCCTAACCCCAGAAGGTCTGAGCGCAATCGAAACAGAATTCAATTTCGCCGAAGAAGAAGCCCGCGAATTGGCAGAGGGTATTGAGGGGTCACATAACGAGCAAGAAAAGGCCTGCGATGAAAATGTGGTAGAAACGCTGCGCGCTGACAGAGCAAAATTAGATGTAGTTGAAGACGCACTGATAGCGGCCCGCCAAAAACAAGCGAAAACGGAAACCGAACAAGCGCGCCTTAGGGAGAGGCTTACTGGGTTAAATTTACCGAAAGACGCTAGCGCGCGCACCGCTCACGCGGACATGCTGGCTGGCGAGAAACTTAAAGCAGATGCCAAGCTTCGCGCGATAACAGCAGAAGTGGACGCCCTAAAATCCGAAGCCCCCGAACAATCTGTTGATATTCTGGAAGCCCGGCTCAAACGATTAGAGCAGGCACAGGAGCTTACGCGGCAAAAATTGGAAACACTAAAAACCAAAGCCGCTGGATTACAAGCCCGGCGGGATGCCGCATTTGAAGGAGGTGATGCAGATGCCATCGTCGCCTCTCTTACAGCCCGATTGGAAACTGAAAAAGACAGATTAGCAAAGCGCGTCAGGAACAAAGATGTGCGGATACTCTTACGAGATACATTAATTGAAACGCAGACTCGCTTGCGCGAGGCCTATACGGCGCCCGTCAGCCAAGAGCTGACCCCATTATTATCTCGCGTCTTTCCAGGTGCGCAGGCAGAACTTGGAGATAGCCTAGGTGTCAATAGCGTGATCAGGCGGGGAAAAATGGAGAAAATTGCACAGCTCTCTGGCGGGACACAAGAGCAATTCGCCATTCTAACCCGATTAGCCTATGCGCGGCTGCTGGCACGGAGCGGCGCGAGCGC
This sequence comes from uncultured Algimonas sp., assembly GCA_964576955.1. GTDB lineage: Bacteria > Pseudomonadota > Alphaproteobacteria > Caulobacterales > Maricaulaceae > Litorimonas. The sequence continues at coordinate 4,326 of CAZNXP010000019.1, read as the reverse complement.
ACCTGTGATTTTAGATGACGCATTGGTTTATGCCGATGATGCGCGACGCGATGCCATGTTTGATGTCCTAGGAATGGTCAGCGCTGGCCCAACGCCTATTCAGATTATTTATCTATCCTGTCACGCTGGCGCTACGTTGCATCTGGGCGGGTACCGTATCACCCCCCGACCTTGGACTCTGGCGGGGGGTACGGGGTGAAACTTTAGAGATATTAGCAAAGAAATGTGAAGTTGAAATCTCGTGAGTTCCCAATCCGATTTTCAAGATAAATTCCGCCATTGACGGCGCTAATACCAATATTTCCATCCTGGCTGGTCGTTCCAGTGAGAGCGATGGTGTCATGATTTTCGACACGGCTTGCGCCCGCGAGCGTGACTAAATCTGGTGAGTTTCCAGTATCATAAGTGAAGATCCCAGAATGTCGGGCTCGCGGAAGACCTGTAACTGCAAGTGCAAACAGACCACCATCTGCAGGTGTGGGAATCAGTGGCGCCGTGTCATGGGCAATTGTTACCCGACCCGACCCGAAAGCAGGAGAGCGAACACCGGCGTAATGTTCAGGTGTCGTCAGTCTATTCGCAAAGTTAATCCCGTCAGAACTCGTTTTAATGGAAAAGCCGTCCGTGCTTGTCAAACCCACTTCGGCTTCACCCGCATAGTCAGTTTGATAGAGGACGCTCGCGGTATCTGAAACAGCCGCACGGTTGAGCAAGAGGCGGTGACTATCCCCGTCATGCGTAAACAAACTCGTATCACTCGCAACCGATAGGCGTTGGTTTGAGCTGGCAGGCGCATTCAATCCGAGGAAGGGTAGATTTTCATGATCCATCTCAGACGCTGGGGACACCCATGTGCTTCCATCGAAAATACGCAAAGTCTCACCAGCCGTATCCCA
>CAZNXP010000019.1:0-3330 GCA_964576955.1 uncultured Algimonas sp. | reverse complement strand
AATGATGTGAGCTTGGCCTTCAACAGGATTACTCGGCAAATGACCCGCAGCCATATTTGTACAGAAAAGATACAGACCCACATCTAATCTCTGTAGGGCCTCATTGTGGGTTATATTCTTTAACGCTTGTCCGGCTTGTAGAAAAGGTAAGCCGAGGCGCGGTGTAGCAGTGGCGGTCATCATATTCTCCTAAAATTGAAAGACGCAGAAAAACTTACGCTCAAAATTCGAAGCGAGGAGACAAATGAGACAAACATCGTTATTTCGCTGTTTCGGTGAACTATTTTTCGGAATCCATAGGATCAAAACTGCGGAAAGCATGTCGTGCGCGAGACCAAGATAGCTTTTGATAGTGTATCCACTTACTTGCGAATAACGCCGCCTTATGCTTTAAATACGCCGTCAGGGGCCATTTTTTATATTTGATACTTCCTATTCGCGGGAGCTTTATCAAATCTGTTATCTGCGCCCATTAACGAGCAGGGGCGCACCCTTTTTTGATAATTTCCCAATAAGGGGTTGAAGATGAATATACCTGATGTCAGTGCATTTTTTGACGAGGTCACGAATACCGTGACGTATTTGGTCTCAGATCCTGAAACGAAAAAAGGGACGATTATAGACTCGGTCTTAGATTATGAAGCTTGCTCTGGCCGAACAAAAACAACGTCGGCAGACGCTCTAATAAATATTATTGAAGAGAAAAATTTATTGATTGACTGGATTTTGGAGACCCATGCTCATGCTGATCATTTCTCGGCAGCCCCTTATCTTCAAAAACAAGTTGGCGGAACCATAGCGATTGGTGAACACATCTCAAACATCCAGCGAGTTTTCGGCGGCCTATTTAATGAAGGGGATAGCTTTAGATCAGATGGCAGCCAATTTGGGCACCTCTTTTCAGACAATGAACCTTTCAAGATTGGTAACCTTGAGGCTCAAATCATGTATGTTCCCGGCCATACCTCTGCCTGCGTCGCCTATATAATCGGTGATGCAATCTTTGTCGGCGACACCTTATTTATGCCAGATTTTGGCTCGGCGAGATGTGACTTTCCGGGTGGAGATGCAGGAAAATTATATGAATCCGTGCAAAAAATTTATGAATTACCGGATACGACCCGTATGTTTCTTTGTCATGATTACAAAACCAAAGACCGAGATTACTTTGCCTGGGAAACCACAGTTGGAAAGCAAAAGCGAAGTAATGTACATTTAAATACATCGGTCAGCCGCACGGAATTTATCAATATGCGGACAAAACGTGACAAAGTGCTGGCAATGCCCAAGCTCATCTTTCCGTCTATCCAAGTGAATATGCGGGCAGGAAATATACCTGAGCCAGAAGACAATGGCGTTAGCTATCTCAAAATTCCACTTAATGCTGTTTAGGAGCGATCCTTTCAGCCCAAGGCATACGACTCTTTAACTAGGGTGAGGCTAATAAACGAATGCATTTTAAAAGCGTAAACACGGCAGTTAAGATACGTTTGTCCGAACAATCTTGCCGTCTGCTGTAATATGAATACCGCACTCCGTTTTTTCAGAATTACGCCAACGACCTGCGCGTGAGTCCTCGCCAGGCTTCACACGCGTTGTACAAACTTCACATCCTATTGAGGCATAGCCCTTGGCTTGGAGTTCGTGAGCAGGAATATTATTCCATTCCATATAGGATTTTATATCTTTTTGATTCCAGTTTGCGAGTGGATTGATTTTAATTTTATTTTTTCGGCCATTTTCAAAAATCGGGATGTCCTCTCGATCCGAATTTTGATATCGCTTCCGGCCTGTTATCCAAGCGTCATAGCCTTCCATGGCTTTGTCTAATGGGGCGACTTTTCGAATTTCGCAACAAGTCTCGGTATCCGATTTATGTAATAACCCCTCTGGGTCGAGGGATTCTAAATCTTCTATATCTGGCTTTAAAATCATGAGATTTCTGAGACCAAATAAACCGACGAGCTTATCCCGATAGTAAAGCGTTTCTTTGAAATGCTTCCCAGTATCGAGAAAGAAAATAGGGACAGATCTGTCGACCTTAGACACAAGATGCAATAAAACAGCAGACTCCACGCCAAAAGACGACGTAACCGCGACCCTACCTAGAGGCACATTTTCCAAGGTATGACGCATAATTGCCATTGCACCTTGCGCGCGCCAACTCGCATTTAGTGCATCTACCTGATCTTGAGTGCCCATAAACTAATGCTTAATTCCAACTAACTCGCGGCATAATACGATCACGGTTGATTGCGTCTTTGTGTTTTAATATTCGCTCCAACATGCCGACCAAAACTTCTTCATTCATGAAGTGTGGCTTTAGACCAAGATCCGTTAGGCCGGAATGAGCAGCATTATAATAGTGATCTTCCGCTTCTTTACGAGGGTTTGGAATTGAATTAATTTGCACATCAAGATTAAGCGAATTCCCAGCTTCACGCACCCGATCGGCCAACTCATTTACGGAAAATTGTTCAGTGAATTGATTGAGAATACGCAGCTCACCTTTTTGCGCCGGATTTTCGGCAGCCAGGTCAATACACTGCAAAGTATCTTTCAAATTCAAATATCCACGGGTCTGCCCACCTTTACCGTAAACCGTTAGCGGTACGCCAGCGACAGCTTGCACCAAGAAGCGGTTAACTGCTGTACCAAAGATATCATCATAATGGAAATGCGTCCCCAAACGCTCGTCCAAATTGATTTCGGTTGTTTCCAGGCCATAAACGGGGCCTTGCATAAGATCTGTCATACGCAGACCATAGGTGCGGACATAAAACCACATGAGGTCCGTATCAAGGACTTTAGTCGTGTGATAAAGGCTACCAGCTTGGCGTGGGAATAAGAACGTATCTGAACGCCCATTATGTTCAATTTCGAGCCAACCTTCTTGAATATCAATATTTGGCGTTCCATATTCTCCCATCGTTCCAAGCTTGATGATATGGCATTCTGGTGCATGTGTAATTGCACCCCAAATGACGTTAAAGGTAACGTTCAAATTATTGTTCAGCGTCATTTGCGCTTCATCAAAACCGCGCATGGAAAAAGGCGCGGATGGCTGCTCTGCGTAATGCACAACAGCATCTGGCTTATATTTCTCAAAGAGACCTAGACAGAATTTTGAATTCGCCAGATCTCCAATTTCTACTTTAATATCTTTACCTGAAACGGACTTAAAAATCTCAGCACGGGTTTTCAAATCAGGAGAATCAATAAGCGCGATCGAGTCCGTGTCTTTAGCGATATCGCGCCGCAAGTAATTGTCCACAGCGACAACGTCATGTCCCTTTGCAGCTAAGTCCATAGACGTCGGCCAACCAAGAT
>CAZNXP010000018.1:0-15558 GCA_964576955.1 uncultured Algimonas sp. | reverse complement strand
GCCGCAGCAGTGCCAGCAATAGCAGACGGTCTTCCACCTCGAAATCAACGGCGGCGGCGGATGGGGCGGTGACGACAGCAGAAGACGGAGCAGACGCGCCGGCTTGGACGTGAGAACGGGCCTGCTCAGAGGCGCCTTTCGCCTCGGCGGGAGACCCTAAAGCGTAAATGCCTGCGGCGGTTAAAGCCAAGCCAGAAATAAGACCAGAAATGATAAGTGCGTTTTTCATGGAGGCTAATCTGCGCAAAAAATTCCCTTTGCGCATCTCACAAATGATAGGTTTCATTTCACATGAGGGTGAGTGATGAGTGATGTCTTTGCGTCATCTTAAGTCAATATGACGCGCCGAAAGGCTTTACCTCCCGCCTGCCCTTAACTACACCCAACCCCTATGAGCGCTACGCCAATTGATAATTTTAAACGGGTCTTATCCGCGTCGACCAAAGCCATTTCTGGCACGCCAGAGCTAGAGGTGTCCTTTGGCGGAGATGTGGCGGGGATTGTGCGCGACCAGGTCATGCTGCCGGCCCTGCCGCCAAAACCAAAACCAGAGCTCATTGCAAAAGCGCGCGGGGAAGCCGACGCCCTCGCCCTGCGCCTAGCCCTGCATGATAAGGATATTCACGCAGCGGGCATGCCGCAATCTGGCCCCGCGCGTCAGGTCTTTGAGGCCATGGAACAAGCCCGCGTCGAAGCGCTCGGCGCGCGGCATCTCTCGGGACTTGGCGATAATCTTATGGCGGCCCTTGATGCGCGCGCGCAGCGGCGCGGATTTGATGACCCTGAGATTGCCAAAGATGATACGAGCTTTGCCGAAGCCGTCGGGCTTTATGCGCGGGAAAAACTGACAGGCCGGGCCCTGCCTAAATCCACTGACGGGATTATGGGGGCGTGGCGCGAAGAGATTATGCTCAAAGCCGCAGGCCGATTTGACGAGCTGAAATCCGCGCTGTCTGACCAAGAAGCCTTTGGCAAATTTGTGCAAGATCTCATCGCGGATTTTGATTTGGGCGATGAGAGCGCCGCCGCCGATGAAGAGGACAACCAAGACGATGAGTCCCAAGAAAATGAGGACGACCAAGAGCAAGATCAAAGCCCAGATAGTGAGCAAGAAGATCAGCCCGGCCAAACGGAAGTCACGGACGCTGACGCCATGGAAGATGATAGCGCCGACCCGCAAGATATGGTCGATGCGGAAAATATTGAGGGAGATCAGGACGAGTCGGACCAAACACCCGACGCTAATGCGCAGCAAATTAATCCCGTCAATATGCCGGACCCTTATGATATCTATACGACCACGCACGACGAAACGGTCAAAGCCGAAGAGCTTTGCGACGCCGAAGAACTAGAACGTCTGCGCGGCTATTTAGACGGCCATATGAAAGGCCTGAGCGGGGCCATTTCCCGCCTTGCTAACCGCTTGCAACGCCGCCTCCTCGCCCAACAACAACGCTCTTGGACCTTTGATCTCGAAGAAGGCATGCTTGATACGGCGCGGCTCTCCCGCGTGATTATTGATCCGCTCTCCAGCCTGACTTTCAAGGAAGAAAAAGAAACGGATTTCCGCGACACGGTTGTCACCATCTTAATCGATAATTCCGGCTCAATGCGCGGACGGCCTATTATGGTCGCCGCCGTTACCGCCGATATTATGGCGCGCACGCTCGAGCGCTGCGGCGTGAAGGCGGAAATTCTCGGCTTTACGACGCGCGCGTGGAAGGGCGGCAAAAGCTTCCAAGATTGGATGGCGGCAGGAAAACCGCCGCGCCCGGGACGGCTCAATGATTTGCGCCACATTATTTATAAGTCTGCAGATATGCCCTGGCGGCGGGCCAAACGTAATCTCGGCCTAATGATGCGCGAAGGCTTACTCAAAGAAAATATCGACGGCGAAGCGCTCGACTGGGCTTACCGCCGCCTTATGTCTCGGCCTGAACAACGGCGTATTCTCATGGTGATTTCCGACGGCGCGCCCGTGGATGATGCGACGCAAAGCCAGAATAAATCTGGTCTACTCGAAAATCATCTCCGCCTGATGATTGATAAAATCGAAAACCGCAGCGAGGTTGAACTCGTCGCCATTGGTATCGGCCATGACGTTACGCGCTGGTATGCCAAAGCCGTCACCATTATGGATGTCGAACAGCTCGGCGGGGCGATGACGGAGAAACTCGCGGAGCTCTTTGATGATGGCGGGCGGAGGCGGTAGTGTATCGAATCGTCGTTTCGCGCGGCTCGCACTAAATCTGTCCAAATGACTGCACTTTGCGCCCTAGCTTTCACAGATTGAAAGCTGCGGGTTGAGTGGGTTTGGGTTTTTCTTCCGTTATGCGGCGCGGCAGCTTATCTAAATTTCACCATCGACTTTCCCCGATGTTTTCAACTTTTAGCTCTGAGTGGCTCTACTATGGGTGAGCCCTCAGAGCTTTTTCTTCATCAAAATATGTCTGATGGGCATAAACCAAACAGCAAAGCCGCTTATCGCTATGCCTCAAATAAGCTCCAGCCACCTTTCTTGGTGGTGCGGCGCAGGACAATATAGAGCAAGAGCCCGAGCGGGCCCGCCATAAAGGTGAAAAACAAACAGAGTATCAATAGCCCATGATGAAAGCCTCGGCGGCGGGCATCGCGGGCTTCCCAAGCCCCAACAAATAAATCAAACACGAGATAATGGGTCCATCCAACCACAATCCCAATATCTACCGAGAAGAGCGCACGCACCGCCGCAATCGATGAGAAGCCGCCGCCTTCCCCGCCCATCCCGCCAAAGACAGACAGCAACAGCAAGGCCGAATAAACCGCGCCCAAAATTAATGGGTAGAGCATGGAGTGCACGAGGGTTTGCGTCACTGACCAGCGCGGAAAGAAAACCAACATCAGCCAGGCTGGCATCACGCTGAGATTGACGAGACTAAAGGCTAAATCAAAATCCATCGGCTAATCCTTGCGGTTTCTTTTTGGCTTGGCATAATTTTATGCGGCTGTCTGGTTCGAATTTGGCGTTTCCGCTTTTCCGCCCTATATATAGACCATGAGCCGATATGATTATGAAAAACTTGCCGTCATCCACCCTGCTGGCACGATATTAGAAACTACTGCTTACGGCGTTATTCGTCATGTTGGTATCGCGACGGGTTATGGCACGGTCATTCATAATTCGGGCCGCTATGGGCAAGTGTTAGAAACCTCGGAAAAATTATTTTCGCGCGGGCAGCCCATTCGGACAATCCCGCATCAATCCAAACTTGACGGGACGCGGCTTGTTGTGCGCGCCCGCAGTAAAATCGGACAGCGCTACGGCGTGCTGACCCGTAATTGCGAACATTTCGTCAGTTGGGTTGTCTCAGGAGAAGCGAAAAGCGGGCAGCTTGGCCCCTTGGATTTACGCCAAATTTAATCGCGCTCAGAGCGCTGATCTGGCTCATAGGTTTTCTCAACTCGCAAGCTTTGAATTTGATTGCGCTGCTTGGTCAAAATTTCAAAACGATAGCCGTGATAGGCAAAGACCTGACCTTGATTAGGAATGGTTTGGCTTTCATGGATAACGAGACCTGCAATGGTCACAGGGCCTTCATCATCGGGGAGTTTCCAATCCATCGCGCGGTTTAAATCACGTATAGCCACATCGCCGCGCACGACCGCGCCGCCTTCTTTGATGCGGTTTACGCCCTCAAGTTCCTCGTCATATTCATCTTGAATATCACCGACGATTTCTTCCAAAATATCTTCGAGCGAAATCACGCCCATCAGCGAGCCATATTCATCGACGACCAAAGCGAAATGTTCGCGCTTTTGCTGGAAGGCCCGCAGCTGTTTCACGGCGCTTGTGGTTTCAGGGACGAACCATGGATCGCGCGCGACCTTCATAATATCGATAGCGTCAACACTACCATTGCGCTTCACAACCGCCTTGAGCAAATCTTTCATATGCAGAACCCCGATAATATTATCTGGGTCTTCGCGGTAGATAGGAATGCGGGAATGACCGCAGGCAATGGCCTGTTTGATGATTTGATCTGTCTCCTCATCCGCGTCGATCATCTCAATATTTTTACGGTGGATCATGACCTCTTCGATGGAAAGCTCTCCAATTTCCAGCACGCCGTAGATCTGATCGCGGGCGCGGTTACTCACCCCGCCTTCTTGCAGATGTAAATCCACCGCGCCTTTAATTTCATCTGCGGCGGTCCAAGCGCTGGCTTTCGTATCTACACCGAACAGGCGCAAAACGCCGTTCACGATAATCTGCACAATAGACACAATCGGGCTAAGTAATTTGACAATCACATTGATAGGCCGCGCGACTTTCAGCGCCCATTTATCTGGCTGAGAAATCGCGTAGGTCTTTGGCAGAACTTCGGCGAACACCAAAATCAGCACGGTCATGACAATCGTCGCGAGCGCCAGCGCGGTTTTACTCGCACCGAAAATATTGGTGAAAAGCGCTGTTGTCAGAACAGAGGCGAGAATATTGACGAGATTATTGCCGAGCAAAATACCGCCCAAAAGCCGCTCGCGAATATTCATGAGGCGCTGCACAATAATGGCGCGCTTATCGCCGTCTTTCTCCGCCGCATGCATACGCACGCGCGAGGCAGCCGTCAGGGCTGTTTCACTCGAAGAGAAGAAACTCGAGAAAATCAGCAGAGCCAATATGACGCCTGCTAGGATTAAATTTTGCGGTTCTAAAAACGCACTCATAAGGCATTATCTCTTAAATGCGTTAAAAAGCGAAAAACAGCGGCTTTATCCGCGCGTTTTTCAACATAGGTCTCGCCGATGCGGCGCGGCAATATCAAGGTTAAATGCCCGCCATCATTTTTCTTATCTTGCCCCATATGAGACAATAGCGCCTCTGGGCTTTTTAATAAATGCGCAGCGGTTTTTAGCGTCGGCATATTGGTTTTCACAAGATGGGCGGAAACTCGCGCAGCCTGGTCTTGGGAACAAATTCCCTCAGAGGCCGCATATAAAAAGGCCATTTCCATGCCGATACTGACCGCTTCGCCGTGCAGAAGATCGCCGTCATATCCGGCCTCAAGTTCCAGAGCATGCCCAAATGTGTGGCCCAAATTCAACAGCGCGCGAACGCCGGACTCGCGCTCATCTTGCGCCACGATTTTTGCTTTCGCCGCACAGGACACATGAATGCCGCGAGACAGGGCATCTGGTTTCAGCGCGAGAATATCCGCCCCTAACCCCGCATCTAAGTCTTCAAAAAAGGCCGCATCACCGAGCAGTCCATATTTCAAAACTTCTGCATAGCCCGCCTTAAGCTCGCGCGGCGGAAGCGAAGTTAGCAAATCCGTATCTGCAATAACCGCGCGCGGTTGGTAAAAGGCGCCAATGAGGTTTTTACCAAAACGATTATTCACCGCTGTCTTCCCGCCAACAGAACTATCGACTTGAGCGAGCAAGCTTGTCGGTATCTGCACAAAGGGCATGCCGCGCTTATAAATAGAGGCGGCAAAGCCTGCGAGGTCGCCGATGACGCCGCCGCCAAATGCGATGAGTAAATCGGATCTGTCCAATCCTGCTTCAAAGAGGTCGTCCAAAATCTCTTCGAGATTCGCCATAGATTTTTGCGCCTCACCTGCTGGTCGCACGCTCATATGAACGGTATAATCTGATAAGGCCTGTCTTATCGCGTCCCCATATAAGCCTTCGACATTTTCATCCGTAATGATGGCCACCCGGTTCGCCGGCGCAAATTCAGACAGCATATCGCCGAGCCGCGAGAGTTGAGCGCCCCCTATATGGATATCATAGCTGCGCGCGCCCAAGCCGACCGTCAGCCTCGCCCGAGACATATCTGAGACCTTATCCTTCGACACGGAGGGAGTCCTCATAAGTCTTCAACGCCCGCATGATGCGGTTGACCGTGCGGATATGCGGCCCGCGCGCGATTTTTATTTTGATATGGGCCTTTGCGTAAATCGGATGGCGGGCTTGCATGAGCTCCCGCATTTTTTCGCGCTTATCCACGCCGCGTAAAAGCGGACGTTTATCATTTCGCGAGACGCGTTCAACCAACACGTCCAAATCCCCTTTTAGCCAAATAACAATGGAGCCGCTGAGCAATAAGTCGCGAGTGGCTGGATGAATAAAGGCCCCGCCGCCCGTCGCGAGGACCAGTGGTTTGGGCGCGTCAAGCAGGCGTTTAATGACCCGAAATTCGCCCTCGCGAAAATCCGCTTCGCCGTGGTCGCGAAAATATCCCGCAACTGTGCGGCCTGACGCCTGTTCAATAGCATCATCACTATCGTCAAACGCGCGGCCCAGCTTTTTGGCCAGCCGCCGTCCAACGGTTGTTTTTCCAACACCCATGAGGCCAACAAGGGCAATGGGTTTGTCAATTTGCAGCGGCATGAGCACGCTTTCATCTGGTTAGCGCAAGGCACAACTGAAATTTTCATTTGGCGATTGCAGGTCTTAGAGACCAATATGCGCTTAATCGGCGCATATCTCAACCAATAAGGCAGGGTTCAGATGCGGCGCGTTAGTTAACCCATCGTAAACGTCGAGGCGTCAAAAGGTTGGATGACAAAACAGAGGCAAATATGAAAAAAATCGGTTTTTTTGGTGTGGTGTTAATCCTGCTCTTGGCGGGGCTCTTTATGTGGTCTTTATCGGGCGCGTCGGACAGTAAAGCTCCGACAGAGGTAAAAACTATTGATGTGAGCCCGCAGCTATGAAGACGCTTTGGTTAGTCACGGCCCTATGCGCCCTGCCGCTAACGGCCATGGCACAAGATTTCGGCCAAGATTTCGGTTTAGCGGGCGGACCGCCTCAAATCCAATCTGAGACCCTGGGGGCCGCGCAAGATTTCGATGCCGGTGTATTGCAAGACGGCAATTTAAGCGCAAATTTATGGCAAGGCACATCCGCAGCTTGGGCAGCGAAACTCCTGTCAAATGCGCCTTTTAAAAGCGATAACCCGATCATTGAAGATATGGTTCGCACCGTGATTTTATCGGGCGGCGTGCCGCCTCAAGCCAATTCCTCTACGGGCGCGCAGGCCTATGAAGCGGCCCGGCTTCAAGCCGTACTCGCGGTGGAATCGGGACGCGGCGGCGATAGTGGCACATTGGATAATTTTTTGGCCCGCAATCCAGAGCTGGCCCGCGCCCCGCTCGCGCAGGTCGATTTGGCCCTTTCCAAAGGCGACTGGCAAAGAGCCTGCGAAATTTCAGATACGATTACGACAGAACGTGCGCTTCCAGACTGGGCGCGCCTGCGGGCAGCCTGCCATGGGTTGCGCGGCGAATTGAGCGCGGCAGATGTCACCCGCGATCTCTTGCGCAATGCAGGATATGAAAACCTAGCCTATCACGCGCAAATGGATTCTTTGCTGAGCGGGCAAGGCCCTGCGCCCGAAACAGATCCAACCGATGCCCTTGTGAGTTTTCTGGCCTCGCGCGGCAAAGCGGAAGACAATGGCCTTGCGGGCGCAGCGCCCGTTGATGTTGGCCGTGCAGCAGATTTGGACGCCCTTTTCAAAAGCTTCAAAGAGACAGATTTAAACACTATCCAATCGGCCTTAGGGAATATGAGTTTTGACATTAACCGAGGCGATCTCGATTTAGAGACCGCCCTGGCTGACCCGTCTGCGCGGGCCACCGCACGGCTCTTTGTCTTGGGACAAAGCGGAGACGCGGCGGCCTTCGACGCGTTTCTCTCCCGCGCCGTCAAGGCGGGGGTGAGCGAAGATGCCGCGCTTTTGAAACTCACGCCCATGATTCAGACACTGCCCGCGCAAAGCCGGGCGAGAACAAATCTCGTGCGCTATGTTCGCGCGGCTTTATTAAGCCGCGATATAGGCAGCTTGCAGCAACTCTACGCTGCCGTACCCGAAGGCGGCGCGCAAGCGCGCATCGCCCTGATTGCTGATGCTTTAGGCGGCGGATTTTATGGCCAGAGCATGGGCCGTGATATTGAGACGCGTTTGAGCGTGCCGCTCACCCGCTCGCAAGCTTTAAAAGATGTACAAATTGCTTTCGCATTGGGTGCAACCCTCTCAGATGAGGCGGCGCAAGTTTTAGACGCCCAGCGTTTGCCAGCCTTGACTCTACCGCAAAGCCAATTGATGTTGCTCGACGCCGCTGTGAGCGGAAACTCACAAGCCGAGGTTAGCTTGCTTACCGCAACTTTACTGTCGCGGCCGGGTCTCAATGTAACGGATAAGTCCCATCTCATCTCTGCCCTCACCCAAGCAGGCCTGCCTCAATTCGCCGGACCGATTGCAGCGGAGCTTTATTTTGACGGGTTGAGCCCAGCGCCGTGAATACGTCCCGCCACATAGAGGCTTTTCTGGAAATGATGGCCGCTGAACGCGGCGCGTCTGAGAATACGCTGGCGGCCTATGGCCGTGATTTGGAAGGCTGGGCGGCATCCCTCAAGAAAGCCAAAACATCGCTTTTGAGTTGCGGGACAGGCGCGCTGGAAGCCGTGCTGTCGAAATGGGCCAGCGCAGGCCTAGCTCCGTCAACGGCGGCGCGCAAACTCTCTGCCCTCAAACAATTTTGCCTCTTTTTGCAAATGGAAGGGCTGCGCAAAGATAATCCCGCCTATAATTTACGCGGTCCTAAACAAGGGCGCGGCCTGCCCAAAGTCTTATCGCATGAAGATATTGACGCGCTATTTGCGTGGGTAGAGGCCGATAATAGCCCCAAAGGTATAAGACTGAAAACCCAGCTCGAAATTCTCTATGCAGGCGGATTGCGGGTGAGCGAGCTAGTGTCTTTGAAATTAAGCGCTGCTGCCCGCGTCATACATCCGGATGCGTCGCCGCATCTAACTATTCGCGGAAAAGGCGGACGCGAGCGCCTTGCCCCCTTAACAGGCGCCGCCACCCGCGCCATTGGTGAGTGGCTGGCGGTGCGCGCCCAAACCTTACCTAAAACTTCAGCGGCGAAAGACCGCGCAGATAAGTTCCTCTTTCCTAGCTCTGGCAAATCGGGCCACATGACCCGCGAGCGCTTTGCGCAGCTTTTGAAACAGCTTGCGCGAGACGCGGGATTAGACGCCACGCGCATTTCGCCGCACACATTGCGCCACGCTTTTGCGACACATCTTCTGGAACGCGGGGCTGATTTACGCGCGGTACAGACTTTATTGGGACATGCAGATATTGCCACGACTCAAATTTATACCCATGTGCTAGATGCGCAAATGCAGCAATTGGTCGAGGACCATCATCCTCTGGCCGCCCTCACCAAAGCCTCGATATAGGACCGCGAGATATGGGATTTGAAAGACGGATGCACCCGGTGCTTGCGGAAGATTTAAACATCTTGCTCAATGACCTGTGCTCGGAATGGGATTTTTGCGCAGGCGTGCGGGCCGCAGATTTGCTGGAAGGGTCTAAACCTTTGACCTCCAAAAAATTCACTGATGCGGTATTGGATGCGGAAGATGTTTTACCGGGGCCGCGCACTGGATGGGAGCGCCGCATAAAACGTAAATTCGTCCAGCGTTACGGTCATGAAGTCAGCACGAAGACCTATTCGATTTAAAGCGGCCTAGCTGCTACGCTTCCGTCTTAAACCTTTACCCGCTTGCCTGCATCGCTATGGTGCGGCCAAATTTAACGGACCTAACAGGTAGACTTTATGGCCCGCACCTATCTCGATTTCGAGCGCCCGATTGCAGAATTAGACAGCCAGATTCAAACGGCTCTATCAGGCGGTAAGGATGTTGCCGAGCTGGAAGCCAAATCGCAGGCAGAGCTCGAGAGCCTCTATAGTAAAATAGGACCTTGGGAGAAAACCCATGTTGCCCGCCATCCGGCGCGCCCCCATTATACAAGCTATATCGACGCGCTGATTTCCGATTATACGCCATTATCTGGGGACAGAAAATTTGGTGATGATCACGCGCTATTGGGCGGGCTCGGAAAATTACGCGGCCGCTCTGTCGTTGTCATGGGCCATGAAAAAGGCACAGATACGCAAACGCGGCTCAAGCATAATTTCGGCATGGCCAATCCGGAAGGTTACCGCAAAGCCGTCCGCCTCATGGATATGGCGGAACGGTTTAACCTGCCCGTCATCAGCTTTGTCGACACCGCAGGCGCCTTTCCGGGGCGCGGGGCCGAAGAACGCGGCCAAGCCGAAGCCATTGCGCGCTCCATCGACCGCGGACTGTCGTTGAAAGTGCCCTTTATCTCCGTGATCACGGGCGAAGGCGGCTCGGGCGGGGCGGTCGCCATTGCCACAGCCGATAAGGTTATGATGCTCGAGCATTCGATTTACTCTGTGATTTCGCCCGAAGGCTGCGCCTCTATTTTATGGCGAACGCGGGACCGCGCCAAAGATGCGGCCAAAGCCATGAAAATTACGGCGCAAGACCTCAAACAACTCGGCGTAATTGACCTGATTATAAAAGAACCCGTGGGCGGCGCGCACCGCCTACCCGAAATCGCCATGAAAACCGTGGGCGCGGAAATTGTGAAACAACTTGAGGCGCTAGAACCTTTATCGCCGGGCGAGCTTATCAAAGCCCGCCGCGAAAAATTCCTGCGGATTGGGCGCTCTTTATTAAATTAAAAAACCCAACCGCGACGGGGCGGCTGGGCTGAATTTTCTGATGATTTCACAGGTGCAAGACCCGTAAAATTTGGCTCTCTTAATAAGAGACCGTCAATCCCGATCCGAACCAGAATTGTGTATCGCTATCGACCGACGCAAACTCGAAGCCATTGGCAAGGACTTCACGGTCAAAACCAAGTAGCTCTTCTGAGTTAACCGTGAAATTGCCGGCGAGATAAAATGCGATATTCTCTGTTATCGCCTTATTCAGTGAAACCGTCGCTGTGCCCCATTCATAGTCAGTGCCTGCATCAGAATCGACAAGACCCGCGGTTAAGCCGAGGTCAGCTGTCCAGCCTTCGCGGGGCAATGTAAATGTATGTCCAATAGAGCCTTCAAGGGTTAGGTTCTCAAGTGTGAAGTCGTAATAAACCGTCGCAGCCGGCGAGAGCGCGAAGTCTGACAGACCAACAGAGCCATAAACTTCATAATTTCCCGCGCCGCCTTCAGTCTCTAAGAGGGACCCAAATTGCGGAAAATAATAATATGTCCCGCCGACATCCAGAGAAATCGGTCCCTCTATCGGCAGGGAGTAATTGGCGTAAAGATTAATCTCATCAACTTGTACAGATGAGTCTGATCCTATTCCCGCTGAATACCAAGCACCAACAGTCAGTCCAAAGTCGAAACCAATTTCTGTGCTGGGTTGAAGGGAGGAACCCCCAAGGCTTGTGCCGCGGAATACATATTCCGAGACAGATGAAATTGTAGAGGAGGGGTTAATACCATCATTATCTTGCGCAAAGGCAGGTGTAGATATGGAGGCCGCGGCACATAATAGAGCGCCGACCGTTAAATGTTTCATGGTTTTTGCCTTTCGGACATCTTAATATGGGCACAGCATTTGGAGCCATGTGTCCAGCGTTTGAGACATTATGTCACAGCGGCCCTATGCCCAATGTGTTAACAAAAGGTATGTGGCAAATGTTCCAATTTAAGACATAAAATATCCGATAAGTTTGTGGCACAGTGCGCCGGCGACCAAAAATAAGGCGCAAAAGCGCCCTAAAATGATGCATTATTGGGCGGCCATAAAACACCCTGACGGCCTAGCGAATATATAAGTTTTAATTCGCCAGACCCTCAGGCTTAACCCTTAAAAACCAGCGGAAATACCTGTACCCACCCAAAACAAATCACCTTGTGGATTACCATCGATAATCTCCGCAAAGTCTAAAACATCTTCTGAATTTACTGTAAAATTCGCACCAATATAAGCAGACACATCATCGGTAAAGGCATGGCTTACTGCGGCGCTTGCCGTTCCCCACTCATATGAGAATCCATCCGTTCCATCGACAAGACCAAGCGTTAATCCAAGGTCGAGAGAATTTGACTCACCAAGCGCAAGTGAATGTCCTGCACTCCCTTCAAGGGTGAAAGCCTCTAAGGTGAAATCATAATACCCTGTGACAGAAGGGGCCAATGGCAGCTCACCAAAGCCTAGCGATGCATTTACTTCATATGTTCCAGCTGCGCCGCCTTCTGTTTCAAAGAAATCGCCGCCTTGAGGAAAGTGATAATAAGTCCCGCCAATGTCGAGTGAAATAGAACTGTCAAGTGGGACCGAATAGCCGAAATAAAGATCAAATTCGTCACCGGCAACTGGTGAATTTTCACCAATCGCAATTGAACCCCAACCGCCAAGTGTGAAATTACCATAAGTCGCTTCTACAAGAGGCTGTATGGCATCATCAGAAAAGGATATGCCGCGGAAAACATATTGGCTGGCATAATCAAAGCCCGTGGTGACGGAGAGCTCTGAGTCTTGTGCATGAGCTGAAGACGCAAACGCCGTAGCGCAAAGGAGTGCGGCGGCAAGTGTTAGCTGTTTCATTTTCGGGTCCCTTCGAATGTGCGCTTAGAAAAATATGCGCAGGTAAATATGTGAAGGGTCTGTGCACAAAGGCTGGCGCTGGTTCCAAAACTTCCCTCGGAATTGAGGCTAGATGAGGTCGCGCGCTACAATTTGGTGCGAGCGACGCACCGAAATGATGCGCCTCTGGGCGACGCCTAGAAATTACGGAGATATTGAGAGGTCAGCAATCTGCGGCACAAAGGCCGCAAAAATTAATAAAGAGGCCCTAAGAGACCTTACCGTGGCAATGTTTCACCTTGCGGCCCGAGCCGCAGGGGCAGGCGCTATTGCGGGAAATACCGTCTAAAGCGCCCGCTGGGAGCTCTCCGGCAGCTACGGTCGCGGCGAGCGGGCCGCCTTGATTTATCATATCCATTGGCGACCTCGCCTGAGAAGGGGTGGCAGGCGCAATAGGCGGGGCCGCTTGAGCTTGCTGCATGGCCGCGAGGCCAGCGCGCGCTTGCGCCAATTGCTGTTGCGCGGGATCCGCCGGAGCTTGCTGAGCTTGGCTTTGCGCCATTTGCTGGCGGCGAACTTGCACTTGCATTAATTCGCTCATCATATCCTTGGTAACATCTTCACGCAGGCTGGTCAGCAAACCGTCAAACAAGGTGAAGGCTTCAGACTTATATTCATTTAGCGGGTCGCGCTGACCATAGGCGCGCATCCCAATGACGGATTTAAGCGCGTCTAATTGCTGCAAATGCTCACGCCAGTTTTTGTCAATGACGCGCAGGAGGATTTGTTTTTCGACGCGCGCCAAACTTGGCTTGTCCAAATCTTTGGTCAGCTCGGCGTGGATTGTATCCGTGGCGTCTCGGATTTTCTTTTCCAGCTCCTCATCAGCAATGCCTTCTTCATCCGCCCAGCTTTGGAGCGGCAATTGCATGAAGACGGCGTCTTTGACGGCCTTATCAAGACCCTCAATATCCCATTGCTCGGCATAGGCCTTTTTTGGAATATGTTTCGCGACAAGATCTTCGACGAGTTGATGGCGGAAGTCCTCAATCACATCGGAGACGTCATCATCTGTCATAAATTCCATACGCTGTTCGAAAATCGTCTTGCGCTGATCATTCATGACATCATCATATTTGAGCAGGTTTTTACGAATATCGAAGTTGCGCGTTTCAACTCGCTTTTGCGAGGTCTCAATCGACTTGGTCATAAAGCGGTTTTCGATTTGCTCGCCCTCTTCCCAGCCAAATTTTTGCATCATGGCCTTGAGTTTCTCGCCGCCGAAAATCCGCAGCAGATCATCTTCCATAGAGAGATAAAATTTAGAGCGGCCCGGATCGCCTTGCCGGCCCGTCCGGCCTCGCAGCTGATTATCAATCCGGCGGCTCTCATGGCGCTCGGTCCCCAAAACATAGAGCCCGCCAGCGGCCAAAGCTTTTTCTTTCAAATAAGCGATGTCGGCTTTGATCTCTTCGGTTTTCTTTTCGCGCTCGAAATCTGACATATCATCGGTCAGTTTTTCTTCCAAAATCATTTCGAGATTGCCGCCGAGTTGAATATCCGTTCCGCGGCCCGCCATATTCGTCGCGATTGTCACCGCGCCCGGAACGCCGGCTTGGGCAACGATAGAGGCTTCTTCTTCATGATAGCGCGCATTCAAGACGCGGTGTTCCACATTGCGCTCCGTCAGGAAGCGGGACAGCGCTTCTGATTTCTCAATCGAAACGGTACCGACCAACATAGGCTGACCTTTTTTAGAGGCCGCCTCAATGTCTTCGACAATAGCTTGGAATTTTTCGCGCTCAGTCCGGTAGAGCACATCCTGATCATCAATCCGTTGAATCGGGCGATTGGTCGGAATGATGAGAACTTCAAGACCATATGTATCAGCGAATTCAGACGCTTCCGTTTCCGCTGTCCCTGTCATGCCTGACAGCTTGTCATAAAGACGGAAATAATTCTGCAAGGTCACAGACGCCATGGTCTGGTTTTCAGGTTTAATATCGAGATTTTCCTTCGCCTCAATTGCCTGATGCAAACCTTCAGAGAGGCGGCGGCCATCCATCATCCGGCCTGTAAATTCATCGATTAAAACCACTTCGCCGTTTTTGACAATATAATCCTTATCCGCCGTATAGAGCTTATGGGCCTTCAAGGCTTGGTTGATATGATGCACAACAGAGATATTCTCGACATCATAAAGGCTCTCGCCTTCGAGCAATCCGCGCTCGCGCAGCAGGTTTTCAATTTGCTCTGTTCCCGCCTCATTAAAGGTTGCCGTGCGCGCCTTTTCGTCAACGTCATAACCTTCGGCTGCAATATCAGGAATCAAAGCATCGACCGTGCGGTAAAGGTCAGATTTATCATCCGTCGGTCCCGAAATCACCAGCGGCGTACGGGCTTCGTCAATCAGGATAGAATCGATTTCATCGATAATGGCATAGGCATGTCCACGCTGGCCCATTTCCTCGACGGAATATTTCATATTATCGCGCAGATAATCAAAGCCATATTCATTATTCGTGCCGTAGGTAATATCGCAATCATAAGCCGCTTTTCGGCCCGGCCCGTAGGGGTCGTGATTATTGATACAGCCCACGCTCATACCGAGGAAGTCATAGATTTGCCCCATCCATTCACTATCGCGCGTAGCGAGATAATCATTGACGGTGACCAAATGAACACCGCGTCCGCCAAGCGCGTTTAAATAAGCGGCTAATGTCGAGACGAGGGTTTTACCCTCTCCCGTGCGCATCTCCGCAATTTCGCCGCGGTGCAGCGCAATCCCGCCAATGAGCTGCACATCATAATGGCGCTGACCCAATGTGCGCTTCGCCGCTTCGCGGACGGTCGCAAAAGCTTCTGGCAATAAATCATCTAAAGTCTCGCCGGCCTCTAAGCGGTCGCGGTAGACTTGCGTCTGCGCGCGCAAGGCGTCATCCGTCATGGCCTCAAATTTTGGTTCCAGCCCGTTGATTTTCTCAACGAGAGGGCGGAGCTTTTTGAGCGCCCGATCATTTTCTGTGCCGAATAGCTTCTTGGCGATGCCTAGCATGAGACGTCCTGAAATGCGTTTTTCGCTATGGCTTTACAGGCCCGCGCGATTGTTTGTGTCGACTTAGGTATGGCGCCGCGCTAAGTCAACGCGAA
>CAZNXP010000017.1:0-16268 GCA_964576955.1 uncultured Algimonas sp. | reverse complement strand
ACATTGGCCGGGCGTTACCCGGCATCCTGTTCGCGCTGGAGCCCGGACTTTCCTCGAACCATGCATATATAAATATGCACTACTCGCGACCGTCCAGCTCCCTGACGAGGCGATAACTGTTTGGAGTTCACTTCAAAGTCAAGCTAGGAAGCGGATATGAAACATCTCGCAATTCTCACAACTTGCCTTTTACTCTCCGCCTGTTCAGCGGCGAATCCTACGCCAGACGCAACAAAAATTTATCCCGCAAAGGCTGTCGTGACAGTAGATCCATCAAACCCCTATGCGGAAGCGGTCGCAGTTGAAGGCGAAAATATTGTGGGTGTCGGAAGTCTTGAGACCTTGCAAAGACAGTTCCCGCGAGCGGGTCTGGATAACCAATATCAAAACGCGATTATCGTGCCGGGCCTAATCGACCCGCATGTGCATATGACATTGGGCTCAATGATGTATAGTCTGGATTGGGTACCGCCATGGGACATGCCGCACCCTGACGGTTTTGTAGAAGGCACAAATACGAAACCCGATTTGCTCAAAAAAATTGAGAGCTTTGCGGCGAAGAAAACCGATGACAGCCCTCTTATCCTTTATGGCTATCACAACCTTGTTCAAGGCGACATTGACAAGACAGACCTAGACAAAATCTCAATCAAGCGGCCTATCATCATCTGGCATTATTCAGGCCATGATTTTTATATGAACTCTGCCGCCTTAGAATTGTTCGAGATTACGACGGAGATGCATAAGACATATGAAGGGGTGGCCTTAGATGCGAATGGTGAGCTTTCAGGACGAATTTACGAAGATGCCGTCGCACCGCTCCTTACAAAACTTGCCCCCTTTTTACTTAATCCGGCCCATATTGAAAAAGGCTATCGCGGATTTGAGACTCTATTGGTACGAGGCGGCGTTACAACAATTGCCGATATGGGTTACGGAATTTTCGGACGGGTCTTTGAAAACCAAGTGATCGCAGCCCATTATGACGAAACCGATCCTTATTCTCTTTACCTTGTGCCCGAACACCGCGCCTTTACGCAGGAATTTGGCGACGAGAGCCCTGCAAAAATTGTCGAATTTGCGGCCAATGACCCCCGCATTTTGCCGCAGGTCAAACTCTTCACAGACGCCGCCTTTTATTCGCAAACCATGAAACTCGCCGCGCCGGGTTATCTTTCAGGGCAATCCAAGGGGACTGACGGTCTCTGGGTAACAGAGCCAAACGACCTCCCTGCTCTCATGTCTCAATATTGGGAACAGGGATTAGATATTCACATCCATTCCAATGGTGATGCCGCGCAAAACTCAACACTCGCAGCTTTTGCGAGGCAGGATAAAGGGGCGGATGGTCAACGGCTCATTATTGAACATGCTGGCCTCATAACGCCAGATCAGATGACAAAAGCTGCCGAATTAGGCATCGGCATTTCGGCTGCCTCGCATTATGTGAATTTCATGGGCGATGACTATCGTCCCGTGATAGCTGAAAAAGCGGATTATATCACGCCTCTTGCCTCAGCTTTTGCCGCGGGCCTGCATGTAACGGTTCATTCCGATGCGCCCCTAGCACCGCCCATGCCATTACTTGCGGCTGGTCGCCATATGACGCGCGCAACGCGCAGCGGAAATATTTCAACACCAAGCGAGCGACTTAACGCCGAACAAGCTCTTCGCACCGTTACGATAGATGCGGCGTGGTCGCTGGGACTAGAAGATGAGATTGGCTCAATAGAAGTTGGAAAGCGTGCAAATTTTACAATATTAGCGTTAAACCCAATGGAGCTGCCGGGCGAAAGCTGGGGCGCCATTCCCATTAAAGGCGTCATGTTAAAGGGCGTCATGCATAACGGCCCAAACTAAATACACGCTTGCCATAACGCGCCCTGCCAGACAGGTATAACCTATGCCAGTTAAGGAACATAAGAATCAGGCATCGGGGCATTTACAGCGGGCACGCGCCGCATGATAAATTCGGACGCTCTCGACAACTTCCAGCTCGACATGGGATCATCCTCTGAGATTGGGATGGCGATAGTTTTGGCGATGATGATGTTTGCTGTGGCCCTCGGGCTGCGTCCCGCAAGCTTCGCTTTTTTCAAAACCCAGCCTAAGCTTTATTTTACAGGTATCGTTGCGCAAATTATTGGCCTCCCGCTTCTCACCTTGCTCATGTGTTTATCAATCAACCCCCATCCAAGCATTGCGCTTGGCATGATTTTAATTTCTTGTTGCCCAGGCGGAAACACATCAAATTTAATCGCCTTATTCGCTAGGGCTAATACCGCCCTCTCCGTTAGCCTCACCGCGACTTCGTCAGTTTTCGCCGCCTTAATTACCCCATTTTCGATTTTATTTTGGAGTAGCTTGTATCTTCCAACGCGCGAGCTCCTTGTTGAAATCAATATAGATAAGCTCGATTTTCTCGTTCAGACGATTGTTATTCTCGCATTGCCGCTTTTTCTCGGGATGCTCTTTCGGCATTTCGTCCCGCGCATGGCTGACCGCATCCAGATGCCGTTAGCTGCCCTGTCTGGACTCGCCCTTTTTGCCATTATTTTAATTGCGAGCATCCGGCTTTTCCCCGTCTTCATGACTCTCGGCATTGGGCTATATTTAATTGTCTTACCGCATAACTTGTTAGCCTTTGCCCTTGGCAATCTAGCAGGCAGAGCGATTAAGGCAGATACCGCATCTCGGCGAGCCCTCACAATTGAAGTGGGCATTCAAAACTCTGGCCTAGGCATTGTTATCTTGCTCACCCAACTGGGCGGCGTAGGCGGCGCAGGCGCAGTTGCAGGATTGTGGGGGGTCTGGCATCTTATCGGCGGATGTGGTTTAGCGATGTTTTGGAGGCGAAAAGATGCACGACTTAGTTCTTAGAAACGGCACCATCTTTGACGGCACAGGCGCGCAAGGCCAATCCTTGGATATTGCAGTGAAAGATGGACGCATTGCCGCCATTGGAACCAACCTCGGTCCAGCAAAGAACACGATAGATGCAACAGGCCATATCATCACGCCTGGGTTTATTGACCTTCACACCCATTATGATGGCCAAGTCAGTTGGGATGATACACTTCAGCCCAGCGTCAATCACGGCGTGACAACTGCCGTCATGGGAAATTGCGGCGTCGGCTTCGCGCCTTGCCGTGCAGAAGACCGCGCCAAACTCATCCGCCTCATGGAAGGCGTGGAGGATATCCCCGGCACGGCGCTCCATGAAGGACTTGATTGGCAATGGGAGAGTTTCCCAGAATATCTGGATGCCCTAGACGCAAAACCTCGGACAATTGATATTGCCGCCATGGTTCCGCATGATCCCCTACGGGTCTTCGCAATGGGCGAGCGGGCCGTCTTTAACCAACCCGCCAATAAAGATGATATTGCGGTCATGGAAACGCTGGTCAAAGAAGCAATGGAGGCAGGTGCAATTGGCATTTCCACGGGCCGCAGTGATTTCCACAAATCCAGCGACGGCGGATGGACCCCGGCTTCTGAAGCCGGAAAAGATGAGCTGGAAGGACTAGCCCGCGCCGTCGCCGCCTCAGGTCACGGCGTTTTGCAAGCCGTCAATGATTTCGACATGGTGCGTCCCGGCGAAACCTTCGATACAGAATTTGCGCTCATGGAGGCTTTCTTTCGCGCAGGCAAGGGTCGTCCTGGCTCCATGAGTTTGATGGAGCGGGATTTCGCGCCAGAGGATTGGAAAAATATCATCCGCCGCACCGAAGACTTAAATGCAGACGGGCTGGACATTTCATTCCAAGTCGCGCCGCGCGCGATTGGCGCCATTAATGGGCTAAATTGTACCTTCCATCCCATCATGGCCTTTCCAAGCTACATTTCCATTGCGGAACTCCCCCTTTCAGAGCGCGTAGCAAAACTCTCTGATCCGAAATTCAAGGCACAACTTTTGTCAGAAACGCCCATCAAGCTTTCGGGCGATGACAGCCCTGTCCCGCCGCTCGTGGATATGATGATCGAAACCTTCCCCAAACTCGCGGAGAAGATTTTCCCTATGAATAGGCATGAAGGCTCTGTGGATTATGAACCGTCCTCTGAGGCCTCCATAGCTGGCCTCGCAAGAGACGCTGGCGTTAGCGTTTGGGAAATGGCCTATGATCTTTTGCTTGAAGATGACGGTCATGCCCTCTTCTATTTTCCTGTCTATAATTACACCCATATGAATTATGACAATGTGCTGACCATGATGCGTCATCCCAAAGCCCTGCCCGGTCTGTCCGATGGCGGAGCGCATGTTGGAACAATTTGTGATGCCAGTTTCCCGACCTATCTGCTGGCGCATTGGACCCGTGATAGATTAGCCCGCGGCAAACCGGGCATCACCCTACCCCGTGCCGTGCAAATGCTCACAGCCGACGGGGCCGATTATCTCGGATTAACAGACCGAGGGCGCATTGTTGTCGGCCAAAAAGCCGATTTAAATGTTGTCAATTATGAGGCGCTCAGTCTCGGCGTTCCCATCATGGTCAAAGACTTACCCGCAGGCGGTCAGCGCCTGCTGCAACCCGTAACCGGATATATGGCAACCTTTGTAAATGGTGAACGCGTGATTGAAAACGACCAAGTCACAAACGCCCGTCCTGGACAGCTCATTAGAAGTAAGGTGAATGCATGAAAACTCTCGCAAAAATCCTGACAGGTTTTGTCGCTCTTGAGCATATTTTCTTCATGATAGTTGAGATGTTTCTTTGGCAACGCCCGCTTGGACTTGGAATGTTTGACCTGACGCCGGAATTTGCCGCGCAAACCGCTCACTTGGCGCAAAATCAAGGCCTCTATAATGGATTCCTAGCAGCCGGATTAATCTGGAGTTTGGTCGCGGCGAAGCGCGATGTTCGTATTTTCTTTTTGCTCTGCGTGATTGTCGCCGGAGTCTTTGGCGCTGTAACGGTCAGTTCCACGATTTTATTCGTGCAAGCCGTCCCTGCCGCTTTGGCTGTGTTACTTACTTGGTTTACACGCGAAGTTCAGACGAGCGGTTCATCTCACTGAGCCGCTTGATAACTTCCATAACCTGCATATCAACGATGCCATCTATTTTTTCAGGACGGTAACGGCGCTGCACCGCGCGGATAATCGATTGCGTTGCTTCGTCAAGACGGCCCGTCACGCTCGCCCCATATCCTAGGTCTGCTAGGCCTCGCTGAAGAATTGCAATCCCGCGGTCTCTATCATTAGGCTCGAAAACAATTCGCAAATCTTCAGGCAAGTCTCCTGGCCATATTCCAACACCTGCGGCGGCCAAGCCCGCCCATGGGAAATGCTCTCCGGGGTCTTCTTTTCGCTCTGGCGCTATATCGGAATGGCCAACAATATTACGGGCCAAAATAGTGTGGCGGTCTATAATCTCTTTCGCAAGTTTGGTGACAGCCAGAATTTGCACATCTGGATAGGGCGGCAAGCTTCCATCAGCCAAAGGTACATTATGCCCGCCATTGACAATCTCTATCCCGATACTCGCGGAATTTACATCCGTAATGCCGTTCCAACTGCCTCGGCCTGCGTGCCATGCGCGTTTGTCTTCATCTACAAGGCTTTCTACAGAACCATCCTCATGCACGAGCCAATGGGCGCTGACTTCAGCGGCGAGGTCACAGAGCCGTTCCCGTGCCGCCGCGCCGCTTTCCATGCCTGTATAATGCAGGACCAGCATTGAAATTGGGAGCTTACGCTCATTGAAATTCGGGCTGGTCATTTTATCTCGCGAGGGTATTTTTCGTCCATTTGCCGCAATCCTTCGACCATAATTTCCCGAAGCACATCCTCATCCACATCGCTCAAACGTTTTATGTAAAGGCAGGCCTTACCCATCTTGTGTTTTCCGAGACGAGACAATTGCTCTGAAAAATCCTGATAGCCCGGCATGATATAAATTGAAATATTCTGCGCGCGGCTCGCAAAACCAAGACGCATAAAATCTCCCTCACGACCGCTCTCATATTTATAGTGATACTTACCGAAACCGACAATGCCCGAGGCGAGTTTACTTCCCCATATTTTCGGCGTCTCTCCGACGATATCTTCCATCATTTCTGCAATCCGGCGGCAATCTGACTGTCTTTGTGGGTCAGCAATTTGGTCCAAATAATCCGTAACCTTTAACCCATCGGGAATTGTTTTATTTGCCACTCTCAACCTCCCTCAACTGATTTTTTGGGTGTAGCCGGACCTCGCCGCGCGATAAACCAGACACAAGGCAAGATGATGGCTGCGCCTATAATATAGCGCCGATAAAGTGTTTCGTCCAAAAGTAAGACGCCGAGCGCAGTCGCAAAGACGGTGACCATAATCGTAAGAGGTACAATGCGGTTCACAGGATAGAGTTGGAGCAAGCGAAAATATTGTCCGTGTGTGAATATCGAAACTCCTAATCCTGCATATAATGCGACCAGCAAAATTTGTCCTTTGTATGAGGCCCAAGTTTCGGCATGGCCCGATTCAAATAAAATTGTCATTGTTGTCGAAAGCATAAGAACCATGACAGATGTCCACGCCACATAAACACGCCAATCTATATCTGGGACGCGCCTTATCGCGACGGTCCCTACCGCCATTGCGACATAAGCCCCGAGCACAAATAGAAGTCCTATATTAAACCCGAGCGCACCGGGCTCATAAATCATAATCATAACGCCAATCATTGCCCCTGTGATGGCAAGGCTCGTTTTCCAGCTCACGCGTTCCTTCAGCCAGATAATCGAAAGAATAGACGCCATCGGAATAAGCGCTTGAGATAAAATCGAGGCGCCCGAGGCGGGGGCCGTTTGCAAACCTGTATAGAGCAATCCCAAATGCAAAGGACCAACACAGAAACAGACGAATAAAAGCCGTAGAAAATCCTTAGGCAAAGGCCGAAATAAGAAATACCCCATCAACATCAGGACAATAAAGGCGCGTGTCGCCGCGAGCATAAAAGGCGGAATAGAGGTTCCGCCCAAAGCCCAAGCTGTAATGACAAAATTACCGCCCCATCCGAGACAGCACAACATCAATACCCAAAAATCAAGAACCCTCATGCACGGTGTTTAGCAGGAGAGGATATCAATGAAAGCGCTTAGTCGTCGACAGACCACCCATCAGGTGTTTGAACCGCATCGACTATAGGCCCTTCATCAGAATCTACGGAGCCAGACTGCGGTCCCATTTGCGTTTCCATGTCCTTACGCATTTGCTCAAATTGCGCGCCCATCATGGCCTTAGGGCCGAAGGGCTTGCCTGAAATTTTCGCTTTCGCCCAAAAAAAGCCGAACACAAGAAACCCTATGACGGCAATTCCTGCGATCGCAAATAAAGCAAAAGCGAAGGAGAAAACCAGCATGAACAAACCGCCTATAGCTGCGACCGCGAGGAACGCAGTACGTGCAATCGTTGAAAAAAGACCTGCGCGACGGCCCTGTATGTAATATGCCTGAGTCATATGCCTAATGTCGTCGCATTAAGCCGTTTCGTCAAGTCCGACTTCATGTCGATTTCGAAAGGTCAGGAAATATTCATGAAATACGGGGGCGATGTGCTTTGCGTTCTTCCAATATTTGCGCATATGCACGGTTGATAATGGCCATTTTATGCGTTGCGAGCCCAATCATCTCTTTTGGTAAGCCGCGCGCCATAAGGCGGTCAGGGTGATTCTCCGCCGCGGCGCGCCGATAGGCCGTCTTCAGATTGCTATCCGATATTTCCGGCTCCACACCCAAGATAAGATAGGGATCATCCGCATCCTGCCCCAAATGCGAGTTTCGAATGCGGCGATATTCGCGATCTGAAAATCCGAAAAGGACCGCGACAGTTTCAAGATATTCCGCCTCTTCCTCTGTGACGATACCATCCGCTAGGGCAATGTGAAATAATCCGTCCAAGACATCTTCCAGCAAACCCGGTTGCGCGCGGAAAGCTTTGGCAACAATGCGGGCGTAGCGGCGATATCCCACTGTCGTCTGCCGCGCGAGATCAAAGAAACGCGCAATGGTCGCTTCAGTCTGTGGGTCCGTTCGAAAGACTTGGCGAAAGGCGAGAATATCTTCATGCCTGACCTGCCCGTCCGCCTTCGCCATTTTGGCCCCCAGCGCGACCAATGCGGCAACCAATTTGGCCTCGTCAATATGCGAAGCCCGGCCATTGCCGTCATCGGCACGCGGCGGACCAAACAAACGGGCCGCAGCAAGGGATATGTGAGTCCAAAGTGACATTTCGGGAGAGCGCCTATCGCGACTCGTGCCCTGTTGTCACCAGCCTAATCCGTAACAGCTGCACGAAGATAGAGCGAACCCGTATAAGCCGACAATAAAGCCGCTATCCATAACATCCCTAAACCAAGGGTTTTTGATATCAGTGTGATTTGCGGAATAACGTCCGCGAAGGGAAGAATTGCCAATCCTATCACCCAAACAAGGAGGGCTGCTATTGCAGCCATTTCAAAAGCGGTTTTCCATTTTGCGAGTTTAGTTGGGGGCATCACCTTCCCTGTGAGTGCAGCATGCTCTCGTGCGCCGGACACCAAAATATCGCGAAAGATAATTGTGACAGCAGGCACCAAAAATATCCAGCTCCCGCGCGCCACAATACAAAGCGCAATCAAACACCCTGCGACCAATAATTTATCAGCAATAGGGTCAATCATACGCCCAAAACCTGACACGACTTTCCACTTGCGTGCCAGATAACCATCCAGCCAATCCGTGGCCGTGGCCGCGATAAATAATCCGCCAACAATCGGAACGGTTGCCAAGCGGCTTTCATGTTGCATGCCAAGAGCGAGAATACCGGCCATCAATATTGGCACCGTCAAAATACGCCCAATTGTCAGAGCATTTGGCACCCACCAGAGCGAATGTCGTAGGCCTTCCGCTGGAGCTATTGGGTCGCTCATCTAAGTCTCATTCGCGGCTGAAAAATCTGTCCGAAAAATCTGAACAGCGGTGACGACAGATATAACTGCTGCCACCCAGAGGATGATTTGCCCAGCAATCCATATGGTTGGAGATGTCGTTGTAAAGACCTGTTCAACATCCGCTGCAGCAGTAAATGCACGGTCAAACCAAGCCTGTAACCACGGCGAAGCCAAGAGCAAGCAGGTTGCCAACATTGATAAACCTGACTTCAGATTGGACAATAAAGAATCTGGCAGAATATAGCGCGACAACTCATAGCCTTTAAACAGACCAACAATTGATTCCCGCCCAATCAGCACCGCCGCCGGAACGAGGAACAACCATGACATCACACCAGCACGGTGAATAACGAATATTAAGGCCGCCAATGTACCTATCACGAGGATGGTATCTGCGATATCATCCAAATAACCAAACCGGCGATGTACGGAGCGCTCATTTCCGCCAAAGAAATCGTCGAAAATATCTGTGAGAGCCCCGATAGCGAATAATACCGAGGCTAATACGGTTAGCCCGATATCAATCCCGCCCGCTTCAATGGGATGCCAACCTTTCCAAATC
Organism: uncultured Algimonas sp.; assembly: GCA_964576955.1. GTDB lineage: Bacteria > Pseudomonadota > Alphaproteobacteria > Caulobacterales > Maricaulaceae > Litorimonas. The sequence goes on along the minus strand of CAZNXP010000017.1, from coordinate 6,795 downwards.
AGAAAGGCCACAAGCGGCATAATCAAAATACGAAGCCATGTCAGCGCATCGGCAAAGGCTCCGCCAAGGGCTTTTGGACTATCAATTGTGTCTTCAGTCTTCATGGAAGTAGTCATGAATTATCTGCGCCAGCTTTTGGCTGACCCCCTCTACCAACGCCAAATCTTCGACCGTCGCACCCTTTACAGCCTTGGCTGAACCAAAATGGCTCAATAAAGCCTTTTTGCGCCCTGGACCGATGCCGTCAATCCCATCTAGTGGATTTGCCGTGATTGATTTTTTCCGCCGAGCCCGATGCGTGCCAATGGCAAACCTATGCGCTTCGTCCCGCAAGCGCTGTAAATAATAGAGCGCCGGCGTCTTCATCGGCAATGTGAACATGGCCCTATCGTTCATATGAAAGGTCTCCCGCCCTGCATTTCGGTCTGGCCCCTTAGCAATTGCGACCAATGTAATACGCCCCAGCACATTTAGCCGCTCTAGTGTTTCGGTGACGGCCGAGAGCTGCCCCTTCCCGCCGTCAATTAAGACAAGATCAGGCCATTCGAGCTTTGGGTCTTTTGACAAACGCGCAAATCTTCGTTGCAGGACTTCACGCATCATACCGAAATCATCCCCCGGCGTGATAGACTCGTCCTTGATTTTGAAGGTGCGGTAATCGCGTTTGCGAAACCCCTCTGGCCCCGCGACAATGAAAGCACCAATCGCATTTGTGCCTTGAATATGGCTATTGTCATAGACTTCGATGCGTTGAGGCATCTCTTCCATACCGAAAATCTCTTGCACCTCTTTTAAGAGTTTTTCCTGCGCCCCGGTTTCCGCCATTTTACGTCCGAGAGCTTCTTGAGCGTTACGGACAGCTTGTCCGATAATCTTCTTTTTTTCGCCGCGTTGGGGCACCGACATATCGATTTTAGCAGCGGCACGCTCTGACAGCGCTTCGACAAGGAGATCAAAGGGTTCAACCTTATGCGACATGAGTATCTGTTTTGGGATAGGCTTATTCGTATAAAACTGCGCGATAAAGGCCCCCAAAATTTGCGCAGGTGAATCCTCCGCAGAATGCCGCGGAAAATAGGAGTTCGTCCCCCAATTTTGCCCTGCACGGAAGAAGAAGACCTGAACACAGCTTTGCCCGCCTGCGGTGTGGAGACCAAAGACATCCGCATTGGTGAAGGTTTTCGGATTGACATTATGGGCACCTGATTTCGTCAAGACTTGCGCAATGGCGTGCAGCCGGTCCCTAAGCTCTGCCGCTTTCTCAAACTCTAAAGCTTTCGACGCCGCCTCCATTTGCGTTTGCAATTTACGGCGAAGGTCATCTGACTTACCTTGTAGAAAGCCTTCAGACTCATCGATTAAACCTTGATAATCCTCTAGTGATATTTCGCCTGTGCAAGGCGCGGAGCAGCGCTTGATTTGATATTGCAAACAAGGCCGCGTCCGCGCCTCATAAATACTATCGGTACAATTGCGCAGACGGAATGCACGTTGCAGCGTATCCAAGGTACGGTTGACCGCCCCTGCACTTGCAAAGGGGCCATAATAATCGCCTTTGATTTTCCGCGCGCCGCGATGTTTTGTCACCTGCGCGGCGGGATGGTCTTTGCGAACTAATATATAGGGAAAGCTCTTATCGTCTCGCAGTAAGATATTATAACGCGGCTTGAGACGTTTGATGAGCGAAGCTTCTAAAATGAGAGCTTCTGTCTCGCTCTCGGTCGTTACGAATTCCATCGCTGTTGTCGCGCGTATCATCCGGCGCAGCCGCATGGTGTGCCGCTCATATGACGTATAAGCCGTCACGCGTTTTTTTAGGTTTTTCGCCTTCCCTACGTAAAGCACCGTGCCATATTCATCAAACATGCGGTAAACGCCCGGCTGACTTGGCAAGCGTTTCACATAATCTGCGATAAGCTTTGGGCCATAGTTTGGCTTTGGGTCAGCAGGTTTCGATTCAGAGGACACCCCTCTTGTCTAATGAGTGTCGCCCTTAACAGCAAATGCTTGAAACGTTTCCAGCGACACACGCTCAAGGGCAATTTGATGCGTGGCTTCCAAAATGACCTGCGGCGCACGGCCAGCCGCATGAGCCTCTTGCCAACGCTCAAGGCAAAGACACCAACGATCCCCTGCTTTCAATCCCGGAAAGTTATATTCAGGACGCGGCGTGGATAGATCATTCCCTGAAATTTTCGAAAATCTGAGAAATTCATCGGTCATCACGGCGCAAACCAAATGACGGCCCTTATCAGCCGATTGCGTCTCACAACATCCGTCCCGAAACCAGCCCGTCATCGGGTCAGTTGAACAGCTCTGCAAATTCGTCCCAAGGACATTTAAGGATCCGAAATGAGAACTCATGATTTTACACCAAAGAAACTACTTTCGGTGTGAAATGAAATATTTTTGATACCTTGCATATTTTTATACATCTTAAAATTGTTTATTATAAAACTCTACTTTAGATGAATGCAAATATCATGCCGAACTATACTTAACAACTCACTCATATTTTAGGCTCTTACCTTTGCCGCTTTTAGCAAACCTATTCCGAAAGAGACCTTATGACCTTACACCAAACAATCTGTTTGCAGAATGAATGGAAATTTTTTGATATTCCGCATATTTTTTGGCGACTTCTCGTCTGGCAATATTCCCCTCCCTGCCTTCAAGCCAAGCGAGTAACAGGCCTTCCAAAACATATGCCTCCGGCGCCATCAATCCGCGTGTCATAACATAAGACTTGATACCTAGCGCCTTGTGATGCGGTTCAAAATAAGGTGAGCTATTGCAAGCAATGACAGCACCTTTCCGGCGCCTGTCCAAATTCATCTGCTTTGAATGTTCAGCAGCAGGAATATTTTCCACGAAGAAGTCCATCAGCGCATTATGCCCCACGAAACAAACAAGGCTATTGTCTGACTCGGCATCCCTTAAGTCACTTAAATAGGCTTTGACCGCATTTTTTTGCACCGCGCCGTCCCAAGCTTCAAATAAGATGGAGATATTCGGGTGCGCTTCATGCGTTAAGTGAAAAGCATCTAAGATATCTGCCGATTGGCTTTCCTTTGATTTGACCGTCCACCCAGACATTTTTTTGAAATGGGTTTTCGCGCCATAAAGCGCGCCCCAATAAAGGTTCTGCCTTGGACTTTGACCATTACCCAAACGCGCATTTATCGGAACAATGCCTTGATTGGCATTATCCGCGAGTGAGACAATAACTCGGGCTTGTTTTGGCGTCTGAGCCGCCGCGATAAAAGGGGTGAGCGTTGCTACCAGTCCTGCTAGAACAACACGTCTTGAAAATTGATATCCATTTTCTATCGCGATTTGACGACCTCCACGCCTGCTGTTTCAGCTTTTAACAGAGCTTGCGGCTTTTCGATACGCACTGCAACACTTTGTACCCTCTCATCCGCTGATAGCGCCCAATCCGCGATACGTTCTGCAAGCGTTTCAACGAGCTGCACATGGGCTTGTAAGGCCAGCTCTTCGCATTTTTCCGCAACCAGCCCATAATCGAGGGTCTCGTGAAGCCGGTCTTCTTTTGGCAATTTCATATCTGCCATATCTAATTCAACATCGATAATGATCGGTTGTGTGGCTTCATATTCATGCGGGTGAACGCCAATACTGGCCTGAAGCATGAGCCCTTTAACAAATATTCGCGTCGATACGGGCACAGATTTTCTCGAATGGAAGCGACTTAACATGGTTTTTCTACCGCTCATCACGCGCCTCCAAAGGCGATATCAGGCGTTTGCCAGAGCAAATGCTGACCGCCATCTATGGCTATCATCTGTCCCGTGACGGCTTCCGCCGAAAGGAGATAACGAACGCCCTGCAAAATTGTTTCAGGCGGACTGCCCTCACCCAGCAATGTCGCTTTGGCTTCCGCCGAAAAATCGCCTTCTGCCTGACTTGTATTTCCCAAAGTTGGTCCCGGACCAATTCCATTGACGCGAATGGACGGCGCAAAACTCTGCGCCGTCGTCTTGGTCGCCCAATATAGCCCAGCCTTCGCCAAACTATAGGTGAAGAATTGCGGGTTCGGTTTGAGAACGCGGTTATCAATCATATTGATAATGCAGCCGCCCGCCGCCTGCGCGGCAAAATCGGCCGATAATCGCAGCGGCGCGTCGAGATTGACGACGCGGTGATATTCCAAGGTCGATGTTGTAAAATTTTCAGCTGTGTCAGGCTCAAATGTAGAGGCATTATTGATAAGAGCGGTCAGAGGCCTACCGCACCGTTCAATGAGCGTATTAACCTCTTGCGGCACAGATAAATTAGCCTTGACGATAGAGGCTGATCCACCAGCTTTTACGATCTCATCGGCGAGGCTCTGAGCTTTGGACGCGCTGCGATTATAATGGATGCAGACATGCCAGCCATCGTCGGCAAGCCCTCGTGCGAGATAGGCACCAATGCGCGCGCCAGCGCCCGTGATTAAAACCGCCTTACCCACGAACCCGCGCCCGTTCCCCGCAACTTGGCCGGCCGACTTCAACGCATGTCAGGCCCGGTAATTTCGGCGCTAGGCGTTCAAATATCCACGCCGCAATCCGTTCTAAAGCGGGCTGTTCCAAACCTTCAACTTCATTGAGCAAAGCATGATCTAAAGGCGCAATAACATCTTTGATGATTTGTTCAATTTTCCACAAATCGCGCACCCAACCCTTATCCTCTTGTGCATCCCCTATAATAGTCACGGTACCTTTAAAGCTATGACCATGGACTTTTTTAAACACATCATTCGCATCTGCATGGCCAAAATAATGCGCCGCTTCAAAGTGGAAATCTTTTTCGATCTCAAAACGCATTGGGTTACTTACCCATGAGTGGCGTAAGGAAAATAACGGCTAGAAGATAAGCTGCGTAGGCAAGTGTGAAAATGATACCCGTCTTGCGGCCAATCGGCTGACGTCGCAGAACATAGAGCACCAAGACAAAGCTCGATAAAAGCATAACCCAAAAGTCAAACCGCATCAGACTTTTGTCGATTGCAATTGGACCCGCCAAAGCCGATGCGCCCATGACAGCAAAGACATTGAAGACGTTAGAGCCCAAGACATTGCCGATAGCGACCTCTGGGTGACCTCGATATGTCGCAACAATCACCGTCGCAATCTCCGGCAAAGATGTCCCGATTGCCACAATTGTCAGACCAATGATTGTGGCAGACACACCAAAGCCCGTTGCAATTGACACCGCATTATCAACGATTAAATTACCGCCGAGAACTAATCCAGCAATACCCAAGATGACATAAACAAGCGACTTAATTGTGTTTGTCGGCAGGCCATCTTCACCTTCATCAATTTCAGTCATTTCTTCCAAAATCGGATCATCGGCACCCGCCTTAGCAAGCCGGAACATAAAGAACAGGTAAGCAATAATACCGCCAAATAGGATGGCCCCTTGCCAGCGTAGAAGCGGTGAATGCATGAAAGCGAGGATAACGAATAAAAGAGCTGCAAAAAACGCGATGCAGCTATTACGGCCCACGCCCGACATATTCGTCGGTATAGCAAGAATAAGGGCTGGCAATCCCAGCGCGAGAAGGACATTCGCAATATTAGACCCAACGACATTACCTGCCGCGAGGTCGCCTTCGCCCATGAGCGCAGCCTGCACGCCAACAACCATTTCAGGGGCCGAGGTGCCAAAGGCGACAATCGTCAAACCGACAATAAGCGCAGGCACACCCCAATGCCGCGCCAAGGCAGCTGCGCCGCGCACCATTATGTCGCCAGCTATGATCAAAATGACCAAGCCAACTAAAAGAAAGAGGAATGCTGTAATCATGAAGGCAAGCCCTTCGTCAATCTGCTAGTCGAAACGCTTATATTCCAGGATGTTCAATCCGCCGAACAAGACCGTCACAAGGATAAATGCAAATAGAGCGGGGTTTATAGGTAGTCCGAAAATTGAGATACCAGCTTGTGCGATTAACATGACGGTAAGCCTTTGAATAGAAAATATTTTGCTCCCTATAACGATACGGCTTTGAAAGGCCAAGGGTTATGGCAGTTTTCAATCCGCAGAATTCTGAACTTTTCATTGGTTTCTATTCAAACAAAGTGACAAAATAAGGTTGGGCGCGCTTTTGGCGTCAATCAGACAATAAGGACAAAATTATGTTAGGCATGATTCCATTCGTGAAAGCTGCTGGAAAAGCAGTTGGCCGTATATTCAAGGGTAAAGCCGCGGAAGAAACGCTCAAAAAAGAGGTTGAAGGCTATGGTCTCAACACCGACGGCGTTGATATTAAGGTGGATGATGAAGGCATTGTTACTGTTGCGGGCGAGGCCGTCTCTCAAGAGATGAAGGAAAAAATCATCCTCGCCGTTGGGAATGTCGAAGGTGTTGGCGGTGTCAAAGACGAAGCGGGCTCTGGCCTGGGTGGCCGCGAATCGCAATTTCACACAGTTGTTTCGGGTGATTCGCTCTCCGCTATCTCCAAAAAATATTACGGCACATGGAAGCTATACCCCGAAATCTTCGAAGCCAATAAGCCTATGCTCTCAGACCCAAATAAAATTTACCCGGGTCAAGTCCTGCGTATTCCTGATATTAAGACAGCCTCCGCTTAAAAGACAGAAGCCGGGCTGTCAGGATCAGAGAGAGAAAAAATCCTGACAGCCACGGCCCTGCTACGCACACCGTGGGCCCAATTCACCAACTTTCTATCCGTGCCAGGACGAAAGCAGCTATGGTGGCCATTTCCGACAAAGGGAGAGCGTCGAGAAATCACGTCACGGAAGGGACGCGCGCAAAAGGGGATTA
>CAZNXP010000016.1:0-16329 GCA_964576955.1 uncultured Algimonas sp. | reverse complement strand
CCGGCCCAGCGACGAGATAATCCGTTTTCTTTGACACACTCCCCGAGACTTTCGCGCCGAGAGATTGCGCGCGGGCCTTGGCTTCATCGCGGGAGAAGCGTTCAAGCTTACCCGTAAAGACAACCGTTTTCCCCGCCACAGGCGAATCTGAGGTCGGCGCTTCAGCATCTTGAATATTCAAATGGGCCGTCAAATTATCAACAATGGTTACATTGCTATCTGCCGCAAAGAAGCTCGCCAAAGCGCCAAGTGCCGCCTGCCCCATTCCGTCAATGCCGAGCAATCCCATATAGGCATCACTCACTTCGTTTTGTAAGTCTGGTACTGCCGCGCGGAACTTATCCCAGCTCATGAAATGTTGCGCGATGAGGCGAGAATTTGTTCGCCCGACATGGCGAATACCCAGACCATAAAGCACGCGGTCAAATGGAATATCTCGGCGCGCATCAATCGCGTCAAAGAGCTTGGCCGCGCTCGTTTCCCCAAAGCCTTCCCAGCTCTCTAATTTTATCTCGTCATTGCGGGCGCGCAGCGTGAAAATATCGGCAGGTTCTTTGATAAGGCCTTTGTCGAAAAAAGCTTCGACTTGTCGTTCGCCAAAACCATCAATGTCAAAGACTTGACGCGAGACAAAATGCACGAGCGCTTGGATCGCTTGCGCAGAGCAGGACAGCCCATTTGTACAGCGGCGTACAACATCTGCTTTGCCGGTCTTTTCATCGACATCTGAACTGACAGGGGCGTCGCAAACGGGGCAGTTGTCGGGAAACTCAAAGGCCGTGCCTTTGCTAGCCTCAACAACGCGGAGGACTTGCGGGATAACATCGCCTGCCCTTTGGATTTCGACGCTATCTCCAATCTTTACGCCTAAACGCGCAATCTCATCTGCATTGTGAAGCGTCGCATTAGAGACAACAACGCCGCCGACGGTGATAGGCGCAAGGCGCGCAACGGGTGTGAGCGAGCCTGTTCTGCCCACTTGAATATCTATGGCTTCAATTGTGGTAATCGCTTTTTCCGCGGGGAATTTATGCGCGATGGCCCAGCGCGGCGCGCGAGAGACGAAGCCCAAACGCGCTTGCAACGCCAAATCATCGACCTTGTAAACAACGCCGTCGATATCATAGCCGAGACCTGCTCGCGCGTTCAGTATTTCCGTATAATGCGCGATCATCTGCTTCGGCCCATCATGTCGGCGCATTTGCGGATTCACGCTAAATCCCCACTCGGCCATTTTCTCAACGGCGCCCATTTGTGTCTCCGACAAAGGCGCGCTGACTTCGCCCCACGTATAGGCGAAGAATTTTAAAGGTCTTTGGGCCGTGACGCTCGGGTCTATTTGGCGGAGGCTCCCTGCGGCGGCATTGCGCGGATTTTTATATTCGGATTTACCCGCCGCAAGCTGCGCGGCATTCATTGTCTCAAAATCGGCATGGTCAATATAGACCTCCCCGCGAATTTCCAAAACATCTGGCCAATCAGACCCTGAAAGCGTTTTCGGGACAATCTCCAACGTCGATAAATTCGCCGTCACATCTTCGCCGACTTGTCCATCGCCGCGTGTCGCGCCAGAGATGAGCTGTCCCTTTTCATACCGCAGGGCCGCAGATAATCCGTCAATTTTCGGTTCTGCTGTGAACGCCATTGGCGTCGTTTCAGGTAAGTTCAAAAAGCGTTTCACCCGCGCGGCAAAATCAGAGACATCTTCATCAGAAAAAGCATTATCCAAGGACAGCATCGGAACGCTGTGTTTAATTTTCCCAAACTTACCTGACGGTTTCGTACCAACAGATTGGGTAGGGCTGTCTTTACGTATCAAATGCGGATGTTCGGTTTCTAGCGCAATCAGCTCTTTCCGCAGGGCGTCATATTCGGCATCGGTCAGAGCGGGGTTATCGTCTTGATAATAGAGCGCATCGGCAGCTCGGATTTCTTGCGAGAGCCAAGCGATACGTTTTTCAGGGCTCATGACGCCATCAACTGCCGCGCGGCAGCGCGGGCTTCCTGTGTGATGGTTTCGCCTGCTAACATGCGGGCGATTTCTTCTTCGCGGTCCGCATCTAAAATTGGCGTCACAGAGGTTTTTGTTGTGTCTCCGTTGGAGCTTTTCTCAATGCGGAATTGATTGTCGGCGCAAGCTGCGACTTGCGGACTATGTGTAACAGTGAAAACTTGCGCATGTTCCGATAATCTCGCAAGGCGCTTCCCGACGGCTGCGGCAACAGCGCCGCCGACGCCTTGGTCGACTTCATCAAAGACCATGACCGCATTATTTTGCCCCGCAAGCGCAACTTTAATCGCCAAAGCAAAGCGCGCCATCTCCCCGCCTGATGCAATTTTGTCTAAAGGCCCTATAGCCGTACCGGGGTTGGTAGAAACAAGAAAACGAATTTGGTCGACGCCAGATGCACTCTCATTCGTTTCAGAAATATCTGTTTTAAACTGCGCGCGTTCCATTTTAAGAGGCGGCAATTCTATTGCTACGGCAGCATCCAATGTCCGCGCCGCCGCTAGGCGCGCCTCAGTGAGACGGGCCGAAACTTTATCATATTGCACTTTAGCCTCATCCGCGCGCTTTCGCGCATTTTCAATATTCATCACAACGGATTCAATGGCCGTAAGTTCCGCGGCAAGCCCTGTGCGTTTTTGTGCAAGCTCATTGACAGGCACATCATATTTCCGCGCCGCGGCCCGCAGCGAGAATAAGCGTTTTTCAGCCGTCTCTAACCGTCCGGGCTCAATATCAAAGTTTTGAGCCGCCGCTGAGACCGCTTCGCGGGCCTCCTGCGTTTCCAACATGGCGCGCTCCAAAGCCTCTGACGCAGATTGAAGAGACCTCGTCGCGGCAGTTTCACCTTCGCCAAATTTTGCACGCAATCGCTCAATCCCTGCGAGGGCCGCCGACAATCTTGCCTCAAAGGCGCCGTCTTCGCCAAGCGCATCTTGCGCCGCAGTCAATTCCGACAACGCCCCTTCCGCGCCTTGAAGAAAGCGGCGTTCCCCTGCCAATTTTTCATCTTCGCCATCTCGCGGGTCCAGCCGATCCAGTTCAGCAATCGCATGCTCCAAAAACTCACGGTCTTCCCCAGCCTTGGCTTGCAAGGAAAGCAGTGAATCGAGCTCCCGCTTCGTCTCTTGACGGGCCATAAAAGCGGTTCGAACCTCGTCCAGCTCGCGTTGATAATTGCCGAACTGATCTAATAAGCTAATATGAGTAGACGCATCCAATAGGCCGCGCCCATCATGTTGACCGTGGACTTCAAGAAGAATGCTGCCGAGTTGCGAGAGTAGTTTCACGCTAACGGGCTGATCATTTACAAATGCACGGCTGCGGCCGTCCGAATTAACCATACGGCGAAGCGTCAAATCTTCAGTCACATCAAAATCAATGTCATGGTCAGTCAATACAGCCCATGCGGGATGATCTTTTGAAAGTTCAAAACTCGCCGTGCATTGTGCCTTATCCGTTCCGCTGCGAACCAAACCGCGATCGGAACGCGCGCCCGTCGCCATGCCTAGCGCGTCCAAAAGAATGGATTTACCCGCGCCCGTTTCACCCGTTAGAGCGCTCAGCCCTCGGTCAAAATCCAAATCGAGCGATTCAATCAGGACAACATTTCGGACAGAGAGCCCCGAGAGCACTTAGAACAAGCGCTCTTTCAAGCGCGTCCAATAGCCCTTGTCGCGTGGCTTGTTAATTTCGTCATCGAGATTGACGCCGTAATTCTCGAGCAGCTCATAGCTGTCTTCATACCATTCACTGTCTGGATAATTGTAGCCCAGTACGGAGCCAACAAGTTTAGCTTCCTGAATAACGCCAATCGAGACATAACTCTCCACCAAACGGTGCAAGGCTTCTTCCGTTTGCGATGTTGTTTCATATTGCGCAACAACATTTCTAAACCGCCCAATCGCGGCCAAATGTTGATCTTGTTTGAGATAATATCGCCCAATATCCATCTCTTTACCCGCCAAATGATCATGTGTGAGTTCTAGTTTCAACCGAGCATCCCGCGCATAATCACTTTCAGGGTAACGCCGGACGACCTGCTGCAGGGCGGCTTCAGCCGCTACCGTTGTCGCTTGGTCACGACCTACATCATAAATTTGGTCATAATAATTGATCGCAATGAGGTAATAGCCATAGGGCGCGGAGTCTGACCCTGGGTGCAATCCGATAAAGCGCTGTGCCTGCGCAATGCTCTCTTCATGGTCCGCGGAACGATAGGACGCATAGGCGCTCATCAGCATCGAACGTCTGGCCCATTTATCAAATGGATGCTGGCGCTCAACTTCTTGGAATAACAGTTTAGCGTCGGCCCAATCACCGCGATCTAATTGTTCAACCGCCTGATTATAGATCAATTCCGCTGGACGCTCAACATAGGCGAGCGATTCCTTCTTATTCGTTCCGCAGGCGCTAAGGACAAGGACCGCTGCACTAAATGTCATCAAACGAAAAGCCGATGAAGTCTTTAAGAATTTGGACATGAAACCCGTTCACCCTAAAAATTCGCCCCTCATGCTCGCTACCGAGTCATATCCAGAGCTTCTAGTTAACCTGTCTTAGAGGTTTCGAAGGGTCGCGGAAAGTGAGAAAAGCGTTAGGCTGGAACGGATGTCAGATGCGTAGAGTCCCCAGATTCCAAATCTGGCATGGGCATAGTCGTGAATTCCCATGCTGTTGGCGTCCCATAAAGCTTCATGAGTAAGTCATGATTGAGGCCATGTCCGGACTTAAATGTCGTGACTCGGCCCAATATGGGACCTCCAAGGTACAGATCTCCCATCAAGTCGAGGGCTTTGTGCCGGACAAATTCATCATCAAAACGAAGTCCATTTGGATTCAAGACTTTATCATCATCAACAACAATCGCATTCTCATAGGAACCGCCCTTAGAAAGGCCAGCTTCTTGGAGCGCTGCAACCTCGTGCAGCCGTGCAAATGTGCGTGCGCCAGCCATACGTTCCCGGAATGAGCGTACATCTGGAACGATTTCTAAACGTTGATGACCAATGGCCTCCTCGGCAAAGTCAATTGACACATCAAGTTCTAAACGATCACATGGCTCTATTCGGGCCCACATATCGTCAACTCGGGTTTCAACAGTTTCCAATATTTTGACATATCGACGCGGCGCTGGCTGTTGAAAAACCCCAACCTGTTCAATGAGTTGCAAAAAGGGCTCAGAGGATCCGTCGAGAGCGGGTAATTCTGACCCATCCAATTCAATATCCAAATTATCAATGCCAACGGCGCTCAATGCCGCTAATAAATGTTCAATAGTAGAGACAGTTATTCCAGCTGAGTTGGAGAGCGTCGTGCAATTTCGGACGCCTGTGACAAGGTCAGGGCGCACAGGAATTACATTATCGCGATCTGTTATATCCGTACGAATAAAGCGTAATCCCGAACCAATGTCTGCGGGCCGCATAACCAAACGCGTGTGTTGGCCATTATGCAAGGCCACGCTCGCGGTAACGGCCGGCGCTCGAAGTGTAGATTGACGACGAATATTCATCTTAATGGCCTTGGCCCCACATTTGGATCACGTCTTTAGCTACATATATAATACCATATCAACAATAAACGCTAGATGACCGAATGTTTCACTTCATGACAAAAAGGCCATTCTATCGTTAGAATGGCCTCATTTCATTGATTTTACTAGGTTTTTAGCGGTTTTGTCGCCGCAGAAAACTTGGAATTTCTAATTCATCATCCGACTTATTACCGAATAAATCGCCGCTTGGCGCAGGCCGAGTGTTCACTACCCGGCGAGGCGCCGGTGCAGGTGCAGCTGCTTTTCGGCGTCCGAAGAAGCCAAATGGACTGCGAAGTGGACTTGCTGGTGTCGGTTCTGGAATTTGGGTTGGCGCGGGTGGAGCCAAGGTTTGCGGCGCGGCGGGAGCAGAGTTTTCCGGCTGAATGCGAGGCGGATAAGGCTTAGGCGCTGTATATGGCGGCGGCGCATTTACTGCGACAGCCTCTGATTCCACCTCAAAATATTCCTCATAGGATTTACGAGCTTCAGCCTCTGCAGCAGCAGCCTCTTGTGCGCGCTCATGAACTCCTAGCTCAACCACTTCGACCGATTCTGGCGTTTCGGTTTCATAGGATGGGACAGCGTCATGATGGGCAACTGCATCCACGCCAGTCGCTACGACAGACACGCGAACAATGCCGTCAAGATCTTTATCTAAAGCTGACCCAACAATGATATTGGCATTTTCATCGACTTGGCTGCGGATGAGTTGCGCGGCTTCATCAACTTCATATAGAGTCAAGTCACTGCCGCCCGTAATATTAATGAGAACGCCTTTGGCGCCTTTAAGGGAAACATCATCAAGCAATGGATTGTTTACAGCCGATTCTGCGGCTTCGACGGCGCGGCGATCGCCTGTCGCTTCACCCGTCCCCATCATGGCTTTACCCATTTCATCCATAACTGTGCGAACGTCGTTAAAATCGAGATTGATAAGGCCTGGCACAACCATCAAATCTGTGACGCCGCGAACGCCAGAATGCAGGACCTCATCCGCCATGGAAAAGGCATCTGACATGGTTGTTTGCTCTGTCGCAACGCGGAACAGGTTTTGATTAGGAATAGTAATCATTGTGTCGACGGAAGCATAAAGGTTTTCGATACCTTCCTCCGCCAGCTTCATGCGGCGAGACCCTTCAAACATGAAAGGTTTCGTTACAATTCCAACAGTTAGAATGCCTTGTTCACGGGCTGCGCGCGCAATCACAGGCGCAGCGCCCGTACCAGTGCCGCCGCCCATACCAGCCGCAACAAAGAGCATATGCGCCCCGTCGAGATGTTCCATTATTTCGTCTAGGCTTTCTTCGGCTGACTGCTCGCCAACCTCAGGCCGCATGCCTGCGCCAAGACCTTGCGTAATGCCGCCGCCCATTTGCACTTTACGGCTAGCCGAACTCAAAGCGAGTGCCTGTGCATCCGTATTCGCAACGACGAAGTCGACACCGTCCAGACCCGCCGCGATCATATTATTTACGGCATTGCCGCCTGCCCCGCCCACGCCGATCACGACAATGCGTGGTTTAAGCTCTATAGTTTGAGGCATTTGAAAATTTATCGGCATGACATCACTCGAATCTATGGTCAATGAAATATGAATTAGAGTGTGAACACAAAGGTTTAACGCCTTATTAACCGCGTTAACTTTTTAGGAAAGTCAGGCAAAAAGCCACAGCAAGCAAAACGATGCTATTTAGAAGTTTTCTCGCAGCCATTGGACTGACCGCGCAACGGCATTTCCAGAGTAGCGTTGGGTCCGCAGACGCCGGCCCGATAAATCCGGCGGCCCTTTCACGACTTCTTCACGGTCATCAAACACACGCTTCAAGAGCCCTGTCGCCACAGCAAAGTCAGGCTGGCTCAATTCATCAGACAATCCGAAAACGCCGTATGGCTGCCCAATTCGAACCCGTTTCCCTAACACATGGGTTGCAAGTTCGCGCACGCCATTTAGGTGCGCGCCCCCACCTGTAAGAACGACCTGCCGCCCCGAATAGGTTTCAAGACCCGCTTTAAAAATGCGCTCTCTTAGCATTTCAAGGGTTTCTTCAACGCGCGAGCGGATAATATTCGTTGCGATAGAACGGGGTACATTCTGTAGTTCATCTTGGGCCGCGATTGGCGGGCACGGCACCATTGCCGCCTCATCATCGACCCCGTGCAAACATGAGCCATAAATCATTTTTATGCGTTCTGCCGCTTCGAATGGTGTAGATAATCCACGCGCCAAATCAGAGGTAATATTTCGGCCGCCTACCCCAAGGGCATCTACATGTACCAGCGTATTATCGCGGAAAATAGCGGCGGAGGTTATCCCAGCGCCTAAATCTATTAAAGTCACGCCCAAATCCCGCTCATCTTCGGTAAGGACAGATAATGCCGCCGCATAAGGGCTAACTGTCACCGAGCGGATCGTTAAATGACACCGTTCAATACAATGGGCGAGATTTCTGAGCGGCCCAATTCCGCCTTGCACAAAATGCATATCCACACCCAATTGGCGGCCATACATCCCGCGAGGGTCTCGAATGCCGGCTTCGTCATCAACCTGCCAATTCAAAGGAATAGCGTGGAGAATTGCGTAGTCAGCTTGGGATAGCTCCGACATTGAAGAGTTTAACACGCGCTTCAAATCTCGGTCGACAACTGCGCCGCTCGCAAATTCGGTTTGCACCGTCATATGTTTGGACCGCATGGATTTAAGCGCAACATTTACGCAAACATCTTGAACCGTTACGCCAGCCGCGCGTTCAGCTTTTTCAACGGCAGCCCGAATCCCAACCTCGGCAGCTTCTAAATCGACAACGGCCCCGCCCTTTAATCCTGATGAGACTCCAAATCCTGAGCCGATTAAGCGCACGCCTAATCCCGGTTCCTCACGTCCAATCAGGCAGACAACCTTATTGGACCCAATATCGAGGACACATACCGTTTCCGGCTGTCGTTTAGCAGACCCCAAAAACATATTTAGCTGGACTGAGCAGGCTTGGCGCTCAAACCAATGCGGTCCGGCAGGCGCAAATCAATAGCGCCAACATCGCGTGAGAGAATAAATGTGTCGCGGTCTAATTTGGCTAAACGCTGGACAGCAGTCTCAACGTCTTGGGCCGGAAGTTTGACAATCATATTATTTTTCAAATGCAAATCCCAACGCCCCGATGGAAATTGAACGAGGCTTTCGACCCGTTGCCAAATCTCATTATATGGCGCCAACATGGCTTCCATGCTCTGAGCCGCAACAGGCGCATTTGCGCCAATATAAGTTCTCAAGCCAGTTGGGACAGAGTCCATGGCCTCTACAGGCACAATCAACGCTCCCGTTTCGGCGAGCAGGTGAAGCCGCCCCTCATTTTGCCAGAGGGCATAGGGCTTGGTTTCCACGATTTGCACAACAATGCGGTTCGGCCACAGGCGGCGCACAACGGCTCGGTCAACCCATGGCAAGCTTTCGGTTCGGTCACGCGCTGCATCCAAATCAACACCAAAGAAATAGCTGCCCGTTTGAATTTGAGCGGCCAGACGAATGTCGCGTTCGTTCAATCGCCCTTCGCCCATTACGTCAATTTTCTCAACGACGAAACCTGCCGCCATTAGGCGATCAATTTTCCAATTATTCAAACCCTCACGAACAGCCGGAAGATAGCCGCCCAACCAAAGCCCCAAGAAAATTAGGGTCAAAAACGTTCCGATAATTTTGAGAATAAACCGCGCGAATGCCTTTGGTGAATGTTTCGCGGCCCGCATTTGAGCCGCCATCCAATTCTGGGATCCTCGCAAACCTGGTTTGATCGGGCTGACCCGCATCATTCCATTAAACTTCGATCTACCTTTATTTAACGCGGCCATGAAGCATCCTCAACCATCCAGCGGCAAAGCTGTACAAAATTGATCCCGACATAGGCCGCTTGTTCAGGAACAAGCGATGTCGGGGTCATTCCGGGTTGAGTATTCACTTCAAGCATTACGATTTTGTTTACCACATTACTTTCATTGCAATTTTCATCATTAAATCTGAAATCAGAGCGGGAAACACCGCGGCACCCCAGCGCGTCATGGGCTTTCGCAGCCCAATCAAGGCAAAGTTCAGTCACATAATCCGGTAAATCAGCAGGACATTGATGCCGAGCCGCCGCTTCGCCATATTTAGCCTCATAATCATACCAGCCATTATCAGACTCAGCGGCAATGATTTCGGTCACGCAAATGGCTTTCCCATCTTTCACGGCGACTGTCAGCTCTCGCCCAGGGATATAGGCCTCTACGACAACCTCGTCACCCATCTCTACATCATTCGCGATAGCCGCCCGTTGATTAGACCTTTCATCCTTTACAATATAAACAGATTTAGAGGACCCTTGACCATTGGGTTTTACGACATAAGGCGTCGCGATTGGATCAGACTTCGCGACATCAAGACGGTTGAACAAGCCACCGTGAGCCACGGTGATTCCAACGGCTTTTAAAACATGTTTTGCCCTGTGCTTATCCATCGCTAAGGCTGAGGCCATCACGCCAGAATGCGTATAGGGTTTGCCATACATATCCAGCACACCTTGAACACGGCCATCTTCGCCCCAATCGCCGTGCAAAGCGTTGAAAATAACATCAGGTGCAGCGGTTTTTAGCTGCTCCCAAAGCTCGAAAGTCACATCGATTTCGGTGACCTCATAACCAGCGTCACGCAATGCAGCCGCGCAAGCCGCGCCAGAGACGAGCGACACCTCGCGCTCAGACGACATGCCGCCTTTTAGGACTGCAACTTTCAACATGCCCGCTCTCCAATTCGGCGAACTTCCCACTGCAACTCAACGCCCTGCGTTTCTAACACGCGGGCCCTGACAGTCTCGCCAAGTTTTTCCAAATCCTCCGCCGTGGCACTATCCGCATTTATCATAAAGTTACAGTGCTGTTCGCTCATCTGCGCGCCGCCGACGCGCAAGCCCCGACAACCCGCCTCATCTATGAGCTTCCAAGACGAATGACCTTCAGGGTTTTTAAAGGTAGACCCTCCCGTTTTTTCGCGGATGGGTTGGCTGCCTTCGCGTTTCGCGGTGATATCATCCATGCGGGCCAAGATAGCCGACGGCGTATCGGGTGTTCCTTCAAATACGGCTTCTGTGAAAATCAAATCTTTAGCAGCACCGCAATGACGATAGCTATATTGCATATCCTCTAAGCTCATGAGTTGCCGCCTACCTGTGCGGTCAATCGCAACAACGCTTTGCAAAATATCTTTTGTTTCAGACCCATAGCAGCCTGCGTTCATGCGAAGTGCCCCGCCGATAGTTCCCGGAACGCCCGCATAAAATTCAAGCCCTGCAATGCCTGCCGTCGCGGCCTTTTTCGCAACGGTCTTATCTAGAACTGCCGCACCAGCGGTCACGCGCAGCCCATCCGTTGAGACATTTCCGAAGGCAGGCCCCAAGCGTATAACCACGCCTTTTACGCCCCCGTCACGGACGAGTGTATTTGAGGCAACACCTAAAATTTGCACGGGGATATCATCAGGCGTTGAACTTAGAAAATGCGCGAGGTCAGCTTCATCTTTTGGTATGAATAAAGCTTCCGCCGCCCCGCCAACTCGTAACCATGTAAAAGGCGCAAGCGGCACATCTGCGCGAAGACTTCCGCGAACCTTTGGTAATCGGTCTAAAAGGCTCACAGCTTACCGAGCTGTTCAGGCAATTCCGCCGCCCAATAGGTAATGTCGCCCGCGCCGAGACAGACAATTAAATCACCTGGCTGCAGATGCGGATGAACATCTTTTGCCAATGACGCCTTAGACGTCAGAGCCACATCGCGATGTCCATGACTCCGCAGGCTTTCCGCAAGGGCTGGTCCAGAAACACCTTCAATCGGCGTTTCCCCTGCCGCATAAACATCTGCGACATAAACATAATCTGCATCATTAAAGCAGGTCGAGAACTCCTCGAAATGATGTGACAGGCGGGAATAACGATGCGGCTGAACAACCGCATGAACGCGACCTTTTGAAACCTGCCGCGCAGCTTGTAAAACGGCGGCGATTTCTACGGGGTGATGACCATAATCATCAATGACATTCACCCCATTCCAGTCTCCGACATGGGTAAAACGCCGTTTCACGCCGCCAAAACTGTCCAATCCAGCACGGACCTTTTCAGCATCAAGCCCAAGCTCTCTTGAAACCGCAATTGCGGAGAGAACATTTTGCGTATTATGCTTCCCCGCCATCGGGAGGAATAGGTCCTCCCAGCGGTCTTCTTCGCCGTCATGATTGCGGAACACAACATCAAAGCGCGAACCTTCCGGCTCCAAACGTAGGTTTTCCGCTCGCACATCGGCTTGCGGATTAAAGCCATAAGTAATGACACGGCGGTCATTTATTCGGCTCACCAAGGCTTGCACCTCGGGATGGTCGATGCAGAGAACCGCGAAACCGTAAAACGGAAGGTTTTGAACGAATGTATCAAAAGCCTGACGCAAGACATCGAAATCGCCATAATGCTCCATATGTTCGGGGTCGATATTTGTGACGACAGCGACGGTCGGCAATAGTTTCAAGAATGAGCCGTCGCTTTCATCAGCTTCAACAACCATCCAGTCTCCGAGCCCTAACTTGGCATTGGATTTATAAGCGTTGATAATCCCGCCATTGATAACAGTCGGGTCCAGCCCTCCCCCTTCGAGCAAGGCTGCAATCATCGTCGTTGTCGTGGTTTTCCCATGTGTGCCGCCAACTGCGACTGTCCATTTGAGCCGCATTAACTCCGCAAGCATTTCTGCGCGGCGGACAACAGGTATCGAGCGCGCGCGCGCTTCCATCAACTCGGGATTATCAGCTTTAATGGCTGACGACATAACAATCGCTCCAGCGCCGATAACTTGTTCAGCCTTTTGGCCAATGAAAATTTTCGCGCCCAAACGCTTTAACCGCGCCGTATTTGTACTTTCCCGCGCATCAGAGCCTTGGACCTGATAGCCTAAATTGAGCATGACTTCGGCAATGCCAGACATACCAATACCGCCAATGCCGACAAAATGTATGGGCCCAAGGTCAAATGGGACTTTTGTCGCGAGGGCGTTTTGCTTGAGATTTGTTTGGGGCATATCGGCCTTATTTAAGCGTTGCGATGACCAACTGTGCGAGATCATGGGCCGCGTTCGGACGCCCAAGGGTACGGGCAGAAGCGGCGGCGGAAGAGAGCCAGTTCGAATCATTTAATCTATCCTGCAAGATATTAGCGACAGATTCAGGCGTAAACTGAGATTCGGGCAGAATATCGGCAGCTCCGTGACTTTCCAGTGACCGCGCATTAATGGTTTGATGGTCGTCCATAGCAATGGCGAGCGGGATAAGTAGAGATGGTTTCCCCATAAGCGCTATCTCTGAGACGGAGGACGCTCCGGCTCTCGCAATTATATAATGCGCTTTCGCCAAATGGGTTTCAATATTGGAAAAGAAGGTTTCGCAAACCGCTTCAACACCCATATCCGCATAAAGCGCGCGCGCTGTTTCAACTTCGCTTTCTGTCGTTTGTTGAACCACCTTAATACAGCTGCGTAAGTCAGCTGGCAAAAGCGCGATAGCTCTAGGAATATTTTGGGACAAAATCCGCGCCCCCAAACTCCCGCCCACACAGAGTAGATTGATTAAGTCCATTGGCGGCGCATAGGATGTCGGCACAGCGTCCATAATCTGCGCCCGCATGGGATTGCCAAGATTTTGCACATTGGCTTTTGGACTGACTTTTTTCAAAACATCAAATCCTGATACGACATGGTTTGCCTTAGCGGCAAAGACGCGATTCACCCGACCTAATACTGCATTTTGCTCATGTAGAATTGTGGGGAGCTTCATTGATTGCGCCGCGCGCATGGCAGGAAATGCAGGATAGCCGCCAAAACCTACGACTATGTCGGGCTTCCAATCGCGGATAAAGGCTTTGGCTTGGCGCACACCTTTTGCGAGTTTCAATATACCCTTTATGGCTTGAATAGGCCGTCGCGGAGAAATGGAGGCCGCTTGAACCTCTATGATTTTATCAGCGGGAATACGGGTACTATGTTTTTGGCCGCGCGCATCCGTCATCAGCGCAACCTCCCAGCCTTTAGCTTTTAGATTTTCCGCCAAAGACTGCGCAGGAAACATGTGCCCGCCAGTGCCGCCAGCTGCGAGAAGTATCTTATGTGTCATCTGAAACCTCCAATTCTCTATCCGAATTAGAGGCGTTTCTTGGCGCCATTAAGACTGCAAATGTCCTACTTTTGCAGCGCAACCTATTTGCCATATTCATAAGCCCCTGGACGGCGGCGCGTAAAAGCGAGGATAAGGCCCGCTGTGAAACACATCGCCAGCATGGAGGAGCCACCATTTGAGATAAAGGGCAAGGTCATCCCCTTACTCGGCGCCATGTTCAAATTGACAAAGAGATTAATGATGGCCTGCATCCCGACTAGAGTTGCGAGCCCCGCCGCCGCGAGTTGGCAGAAGTAATCATTCAGCCGAATAGCATTGCGGAAAGTCTGCACAACAAAGCCCGCAATTAAGAGAATAAGAATAGTGGAAATCAAAAAGCCAAATTCTTCAACCGTCACCGCAAAAATGAAATCCGTATTCCCATCGGGAAGAGAATATTTCACCCGGCCCTCTCCCGGTCCTTGTCCAAAAAATCCGCCCGAAGAAATTGCCTCCAAAGCTTTATCTGTCTGATAGCTGTCAGATGTATTCGGCGAGATAAAAGCGCTGACGCGGGCACGAACGTGCGGCAAGGCCATATAGGCAGCGACAACACCGACCATTGAAATACCCAACATAATAAGGAGCCAGCCCAACGATAGGCCCGCGAAGAAAAATACAGCTGCGAAGCCTAAGGTCAGCAAAAAAGACTGCCCAAAGTCCGGCTGGGAAATCAGCAAACCGATAAGCGCCGCATAGGCTGCGAAAACAATGGCAACAGCAGGTACATTTGGATCTCTGTGCCGAATAGAGAACATCCACGCTGCGAAAACGATGAAGGCAGGCTTGGCAAACTCAGACGGCTGCAGCCCCAAAGGCCCAATACGGACCCAGCGCGTCGCGCCTTTTACCTCGTAGCCAATAAATGGCAGGGCTAACATCAAGAGAAATGACCCAATTAAGGTCAGCACCGCTATTCTGCGGGCGTTTGCCGCGTCAAATAGGGAGACTATGAACATTCCAAAGACGCCCATAACGACAAATATCATATGCTTATACAGGAAGTAGAACGAACTATCATAATCCAGCCGCTCCGCCGCAGCAGGGCTCGATGCCATCGACAGGATAATTCCCGCGCCAAGCAAGCAAACCAAAAAAGATAACGTAACTTGATCGACGCTTCGCCACCATTCGCCGATTATATTGCGGCGTGAGCGGGACGTGATGAGCCGAGGGAGCGCGCCTATCATGCGGCCTCACCTTCTTGAGCTGGACGAGCTTTTTTCGGCGCCTCAATCCCCATCAGTTTTTGCGCCTGTTCACGGAACGCATCGCCGCGAACTTCGAAATTTTTGAATTGATCAAAACTTGCGCAAGCTGGCGACAGCAAAACAATCGGATTAGCAACGCCAGATTCCAATGCATCGCGAGTTGCGCAGAGGAGTGCCATTTTGAGCGTCTTCTTTATCTGACACGGCGTGCCAGATTTTTTCAACGTCGTCTCAAAATCCTCGGCGGCCTCTCCTATCAAATAGGCGGACCTTACATTGCCGAATAACTCTGTTAGCGACTCTACACCGCCCTCTTTCGCAACACCGCCAGCAATCCAGAATATATTCTTATAGCTTGCGAGCGCCTGCCTCGCCGCATCCGCATTTGTGGCTTTGCTATCATTGACAAAGCGCACATTGCGGAGCTTGCCAATGGTTTCCATTCGGTGCGCCAGTCCGCGGAATGACAAAATAGCCTCGCCAATTTCTTTTGGATCAAGGCCGAGGCTTCGAACCGCCGCAAAGGCCGCCGCTGCATTTTGAGAATTATGCCGCCCTTCAAGTGCGGCAGCTTTATTCATATCGCAAATCTCATGAGATTTTTTTGTCATGTTGCAAAATAGCTTTCCGCCTAACACGCTGACCCCATGTCCGACAGCGCGGCGGGCGCTAATCGGGATTACATTGCGCCCATTACGGACCTTCAGCTGGGTGCAGAGTGATTTCCCATAAGCATCATCAACGCCGATAATGACGGAATCTTCTTGCGTTTGATTTGCGAACACTGCTTGCTTCGCTAGGCCGTAATCTTCCAGCGTCCCATGGCGATCTAAATGATCTGGAGATAGGTTAAGAAAGACAGCTGCATTTGCACGAAGAGATTGCGTGCGCTCCAGCTGATAGCTAGACAGCTCAATCACATAATATGTGCCGCTATGCATGCGGTCTAAATCCAGAACGCCTCGTCCGATATTTCCGCCTATTTGCGCATCTTTGCCGCAGCTATTTAAGATATGCCCTATAAGAGATGTTGTTGTTGATTTTCCGTTGGTCCCTGTAATCGCGATGATCTTTGGCCGCGCCTGTTCAGGTTTCGCAGCAACTTCTCGTGCGAGAATTTCAATATCGCAAATGATGGGAACGCCGGCTTCTTTCGCTCTTTTCGCGGACCAATGCGGCTTTGGAAGATGATGCGGCACGCCGGGAGACAGCACAAAATCATCGATTTCAGACCAATCGGCCCGTATGAGATTCTTTATTGGAACGCCCTGTTCTTGCGCCCTATTTCGGGTGTCTTTATTATCATCCCACGCCCAGACATTTGCTCCGCCCGCAACTAGCGAAAGCGCGGCGGACA